>CAMKTI010000176.1 GCA_946415665.1 uncultured Clostridia bacterium | reverse complement strand
AAGATGGATAAAATGACATCGGATTAAATGCTGCACTTCTGGTTTATCATTTATTGCTTTATTGTTTTGTGTGATTTTTTCGCTTTTGTCTACGCTCCCTAACAAATCTTATTTTATCACCAAAAAAATTTACTGTCAATACATTTTTTATTTTTAATTAATTTTTTTTAGCACACAAAAAAATGTCGCCAAGATTTTATCCGACAATGTCTTTTATATTTAACGACAAAAATAATTTTTTTCGTCTAAATCTGATTTCTATTTCTACCCATTTCACTCGATGGAACACGGCCTTCTTCTTTTTGTTTGCAACAAGTAAATCCTAAATAAGAACAAAAACCAGTCCATATTTTTTCTGGATTTGGCAATATTTTCTTTTTCTGGTCCCAAATTGTAATCGCAATAAATAAAACAAAACATGCAGCAAGTAATATCAAACAAACCAAAGAAGAAACTAAATTTAAATACCAAGCAATAACCAAAATAACTAAGCTCAAAAGGAAAAGAATTGTTTTACCGATGTGATTTAAAATTAGATCTAAAATTTCACCCGATGATTCCTTTTTTCGTATATCAGCACTATCTCGTGTGGCAACTGAATTCATGGCGCTTATTCTGCTTAAGTTATATCGTGATCTATCTGCTCTATTATATCGATCTTTACTTATCGGATCGATATCTGAATTTTGTGTAACAATATCATTGTGATTTAAAATTAGATCTAAAATTGATTTTCCACTATCATCTGAATGAATATTATCGCGATCTTTTTGATCTTTGCGTATTAACAGATTGCCATTGTCATTAGGATTATTATCTTCAGATATGTCTATTTCACAATTATCATCTGAATAAATAACACCTTCATTTTTCAATTCTGAAAAATTATCTTCACCTACCTCAGTGATCATTTCACGATTATATAACGTTTGGTTTTTGTCATTTTTTGTAACGGATAACACTGTATGTTCAACTTTTCCATGCTTAGTAAGAGATGAAACAAGTTTATATTTTTCACATAAAGGATCATATTCTTCCATAATTATAAATCCATCTTTATCTCTTCTAACTACAACTTCGAATATTGATTTCTCATCATCGTTAAGAAATTCGTGACCTTCGTTACTATCCGCTTTTATCACAGAAATGTTATTCTCATTGCAAAATAAGTTGAAGTTGCTTTCATTGTCAGAATTGCCAACCGGGACAGCTCGCTCATTATCACTAACATTGTTAATAGAATCTAACATTCCAGTATCTTTCGTTTTTGTGCAAAACACAATCTTTATGGAATGTACATTCTTAAGATTCTTAATCATTTTATTTGCGGATATATTATTATTAATTCGCAAGTACGACAGCCCATTTAATACTACACGACTACCATTATCTACAGTGTAGGCTTCCATAATTTTATTTTTGTTTGTTTGCTGAAACTGACCATTCAAATCATATTTGAAATATATTTTTGCCGTGATTTTTTTACGGGTATTCCCGAAATTAATCTCTTTTTTGTGATTTGTAAGTAAATCTCCAATTGTACTATACGATATTCCGATAGAATCAGTTTTATCATCTTCATTTTCATTAGCGTTTAGCAAAAACTGAGATTCTAACTCTGATTGTAAACATTTTTTCTCCATATTAAATATTCCCCAAATTTTATTTTTTTATCAACTTACAATTTAATTTTATCACCAAAAAAATTTACTGTCAATAGATTTTTCATTTTTAACTAACTTTTTTTCGCACAAAAAAAAATATCGCCAAGATTTTATCCGACGATATCTTTTATATATAGCTTTTACCACCAAAAATTTTTTCTCTCGAGCATTATTTTTTCAGTTGGCTCATCAATTTCAAAAACTAAATAGCTTCCATCCGAATTAAATTTTTTTTCTTTCCACTTCCCATCCTTAAAAATTTTTAGCTTCACGTTTTTATTTTTTTTATATTTTTCCGGAATCAAATAATGCACGCGTGTTTTTTTATCAAAATTATTTTTTATTTCTATTTCAAATTTCTCCAACTCAACATCATTTTCTTTTTTCAATTCATTCGCAATTAATTCCGAATCGAAATTAAATTTTCCTTCTGCGACAAAAACCGGCAAATCATTTTTTCTCTTTAAATCACTTTCAATCGCCGAAATATAATTTTCGTATTTCGCATTAACATAATAATCATGTTTCAAATCATCAAAATTTTTTACTTCCCACTCACCAAAAAAATTTTTTTTATCAAAAATTTCCGGCACCAAATTTTTTTCTAAACTCTCGCCATAATTTATTTTTATTTCTTTTACCAATTCATCATCATCAAAAAAATAAACCACCAAATATTTTAATTCATCAAACAAATTTTTAAGCCCGATAAATTTTTCATACTCAATTCTTTCGGCGCTATTTTTATAATTAATATCATTAATACCGCCAAAATTTTCTCCCACAAAAAAACAATTTTTGCATTCTCCATTATCATCAATATCTCCGGCAATTCCCCCAATAAATTCATTA
>CAMKTI010000175.1 GCA_946415665.1 uncultured Clostridia bacterium | reverse complement strand
AAATTCACTTAAAAACCGAACAAAAAAGGCACCTCTATTTATAGGAGATGCCTTTTAAAATTTTAAAAACTAGTTTTATGATGAGATTACCCTTAAACTGTCATCAAGAATATTTGGATTTACTTGTTCCATTTTCGGTTGATAATCATTATTCGAATTAGCACCCAGTCGATTTATCTGATCCAAATAAGGGTAATCAACATTTTCCAATTTCTTTGTATATAAATCTTTATAATCACAATTATCAATTAGACTATTAAAACGTCTTTTTTCGCTATTAAACCTTCTTCTGTCAAGGAATTGTTTAACAAAAAAAACTGCAAAAGTGAATGCTATAAAAAAGAAAATTAGTAAATATGAATTAGGGTTTGTAGCCATAATAATCAACAATATAATTTGCAGCAACAAACATCCAAAAAAACCGTAGACACATCTTACATATTTTTTTTCTGGAGCAAAAAGCAATTCTATTAAATTTTCTATGCGTTCCATTTGTTTTTGCTTATCATCGTTTTCATCATCTTTGTTTAAATTACAGTACTCCAGAGCCTCTCTTTTTATTTCCGAAGCAGTTACATTTTCACTTAATGACAATTTGTCAACCTCTTTTATTTGCTTTGCCAAATACGCCAACAATTTTTTCTCATCATTATCTTCGTATTTTCCGTTCTTGATTTTATTCATAAAAAACAACTTTGTAGTGCAAAATTTTATTTTTGATTTTAACATACCATCATTGGAGACATTGATAAACTTACAGGTATTTTCTATATCATAGTCACAAAATAATTTATCGCAGTGCCAATATTGCTTCATAAAACTTTCAAACGCTTCAAAAGATGCAAAATAAAACCTATCTATATATTTTGCAATTTGATCGCTTTGTAATTTAAACGAATTAAAAGGCTTTAAAAATTTATTTGTAGCCTTAGTATTTTCATTATTTTTGTCACCATAATACAAAAACTTGTTTTGGCTTTTGTTTATTATATTTGTAACAGTGTCATTGTTGAATTCAAATTCTAACTGTTCCTGGACATCATTTTTTTCTTCAGGTTTCCTTTGCTTTTCACTGCTTTTCGGATGAAAATCTGCTTCGGTTAAATAATCACCTTTATTATTTGCAACTTGATTGCTACCTGACCACAACGACTTTATGGATTTTGTTATGTTTGAAAAAAATATTTTACATTTAAAAGTAAAACCTTTATTCTCGATTTGTATGCTCTGCTCTGGCGGAACAAAATATTCCTTAAGAAAATTAAATAAATCTCTGTGTTGTACGCTGTTATATTGCAAACAACCAAGTGCCGTATTAAATAATTCCTGCCCATCTTGATTAAATGGTATTAATAACTTGTTTTGATCGTTTTGATTATCTAATTTGTTTTTATCGTTTGAAATTTCCCCTCGTCCTAACATTTGGTCAAACACAAATCTTAACGTCTGTAAATCACACGTGTTTTGATTGCCTTGATTCCAAAGAACTCCACTGTCAAGCACTGCTTGAAATATTTTTTTATAATCATAGTCATTGTTTTGATTTGATCTAATCGCATGCAAAATCGCAAACGATATCATAATTTTTTTATTTTGATCTTGATCCTTTTCACTAGACGTTATCAAGCCCAAAATTCCATCTTCGATTTCTTCAAATAATTTAAATTCTAATTTTGGCAAACCACTGTTAGCGTCAATCATTTTTTTATATAGACTCGATATATCATCCCTTGTTATTGCTGGTTTTTTCTTTTTGTTGTATTCTAAAATTTGTTTTTGCAATGTTTGTATGCTGTTCGCTATACATTGATATTCTCCTGGCCTGATCTTTTCCTTCCCAACTACATTCAACAAGCTGTATAAATGTTTTACAAAATACATAACTGCTACTTCTTTTTGGAAATCCGAGTCAAATATTTGATTATTTTCGTCTATTTCGCCGATGTCTATCATTTTCGCACTTCTTACTGGCATCCAAAACAAATATAGTAGATTTAACACATTTTCTTGTATGCCTTTTTTTTCTTTTGTGGTCATACTACCTTTATCTTCATTACCTTTTTTAACCAATTTGTTAAGTATTCCTGATTTATTATTTTTATTCTCAACGTTTTCCACTTCTTTTTTATTATTACTGGACAAAACCGATTTTATTAGCACAACAATTTCGTTACTATCCATTTGCAATGTACCATAGACGCCATTTGTAAAACGATTTTTTAAAAACGTAATCGCTGGACTATCTGAATTAACATTTACGCCCTGTTCTACATCCCTTTTTTGATCATTAATTACTCCTTTGATTTTGAATTCGCTTTCCGAAAGTACTTGCACGCATAAATTTAATAACTCTACTTTGTCCTTGTCAAAACCTTCTTGAGGTCCAGGTCCTAACCAAATATCAAACTTCTCTACGTTGTTTCCATAATAATAAATGAATATTTGTTCTAAATGGAATACTTCTATCTTAATTTCTTTTGCTACAAGTTGTCTTAACACCTCTCTTACTTTGTTTATCTTTTCAGTTATATCTTCTCTTACGCTGACATTCGCTATCGCC
>CAMKTI010000174.1 GCA_946415665.1 uncultured Clostridia bacterium | reverse complement strand
CAGATTTTAATCTTAACCATTTTTGAACTCCGAAATCATTGCCTTTTTATCATCGCTTTATTACTTATATTTTCTTTTCAACAGGTTTTCTGCTTTTTAAGTTCTTTCTTAAATTTTCACCGAAGTCAGCGATCATCTGCTTAAATAATTCCGTCGGTTTGATACTTGAGATTCCTGTTTCATCTATTTTATCGCGTTTATCATCTAGCGACCACACTTTTTGATTTGTTTTTGCATCCATCACATCAAACCGTGCCTGTACAAATGCAGCGGGATAATCTCCTGCGGGAATATTGTAGACCTGTTGTTGCTGTATTGTGATCATTTGATATTGCCCTGTTGCGTCTAACACTGTTGTGGTAACCGGAACCATTGCCGTATAAGTATGTGCTTCCATAAATTTTTTACCGGTATCATATTGTGAAACGACACATTTGATAAGCAAATCATAATTGTCAAGCAGATATTTTTCGAAACGGGGCTGCTGTTCATCAGAAATATCTTTCACAAACTCTTTTGTGACAGTTCCTTCACTCTTCATAAAATTTTCTTTTGCTGCATCAATCAAATCAACTTTATATTTTTGTTTTGAAAGTTTATCGGCAATATCTTTTTTTGCCTGCGCAAAAAATAATTCTTTTGCTTCCTTGTCGCGAACGCCGTCTGTTATTTCGGGAGAAGCAGCGTAATCTATGCAAATACTTTTCACTTTAGTAAAATTGTAACCTGAGTCGATCCAATCTGTTTTTTCCGCGTAAACCGGATTGATTATGCTCAATAAGCAAATTAAAAAATATAAAACTTTAATCATTTTAAAATCCTTTCATTCACAATACAGAAAATTTTTAACAAATTTTGTTTTCTTAATACGGCCACTCTCTGTCAGAGTCATCTTTTTCATACTCATTATCCGGTATAGGTATTGTTGGTTCAGCTATCGTTGTTTCGCAGGCTTACTCTACCTTATGCAGACGGTATGTGCGGTTTCTATTTGTTCCAACAGATTCAATAATATTTTGTTGCAACAAATTATATAATAACTGTTTAATTCGTGTTGATTTAACGCTAAGAATTTCCTCAAAATCGGAGACTTTTCCTTCGGGATGATTTGAAAGAAACTCGATGATTGTATTCATTTGTCTTTCTGTTTTGGCGGTCACTTTTTTATCGTCGCTTTTTATCGTCACTTTTTTATCGTCACTTTTTATCGTCACTTTTTTGCTACCAATAGACATTAGCGTTAATGGTAACGATAATGTTACCCTTCCAGGCTCAAAATTCTCTTCAAGAAAAGGCTCGTTCCATTTTTGTTCTCTCCATACTCGGAAGATATTGGGAATTCCGCTCCCTGCCCTTTCGCCAATATCAATAAAGTTAAACATCTTCAACATCGTACTGTTGCGAGGATCGGAAACGCCGCCGCTAAGAGCTGTTGCAAGTTCAATACGCAGATTGCCCGGATTGGAAAGTGTTATGCTGTCAGGTTTCTTAATGACTACAACACCGCGCCTGCCATAATAATCTGCATTGACAAGGCAATTGGCAAGAGCTTCACGTAACGCCTGATGTACCGGCGTATCATCAACACGGTTTATGCCTTCCAGTCTAAAAGGAGTCTTGATATCCAACTGCAGTTTATTATAGACACGAAAATAAAAATCATATACGTTTCCGCTCCAATCGCCGGAAGAGGAAATTATCCTATCTGTCCAGCGGTTTTGTGGATCATACTGTTCTTGGTAATCCAGAAAATAGTTGTTGTATTCACGCACAATATCGTACTCATTGCCAAACATCAAAAGACCTGCCGAAGTTGGGTGTCTTTTGCCGTCTTCACCAATGCCGATGGCTCCGATTTTTTGCAGGAACGATTCATCATCCAGTTGTTCCCAAACATGGCCGGGTCTGGAATATTTCATACGTTGTCGGTAACCGCGCACGCTTTCTGAATTGAACACGGATAAATCCATCTCTGCAAGGACGAGCATGTCCTGCGTTTTGACAGATGCATCACGTACCATTGACAGGTATTCTTCTTTCGTGCATCTGTAATCGCCCTCGCCGTTGCGACGAAACGTATTTAGTGGGTTTCCGTTAATATACACCGGACGGTAACTGCGTTCCGCGCGTGGCACGTTAATAACGACAATGCGCTTATTACTAATATCTAAGGGATAAACATCTTTATCCGAAAGCAAATTAATACTAACCTTTTGAGCGCTGTTTACTGTATTCCAGAAGTCTTTTATTAACTTCTCCGGATTGGGCAACCCAACAACCTCAAAGGTTTTATCGTCTTTTTCCGTCACACCCAGCAAAATGATTCCGCCTAATGTGTTGGCAAAAGCGGAATACGTTTCCCAGATACTTTTAGGCAATCCGCCAAGTGCTTCCTTTACCTCTATGCGGTTGTTTTCTCTGAATAAATCAAAATTGTTTAGGTCAAACATACACATCTACTCCATCGCGCTATGATTACCGGTTTCAATATATGATTGTTGCACATAGTCGGATTCTTCATAGTTAATTTATGGTTTGGCACAGAAAATAAACGTTATGTGCACGAAAGCGCATGTTCATTTATAAATAGTTTTGCACGAAAACGCACTTATCAAAATTCATATCTTGTATGAAAGTGCACATTATTTCAAGTTATATGAACCAGTCTTGTTGTGTATAGAAATTCAGACTATCTGGTCGTAAAAACGACCAGCCTCGAAACG
>CAMKTI010000173.1 GCA_946415665.1 uncultured Clostridia bacterium | reverse complement strand
ACCAAAAAAATATGGAAACTGGCACACAATTTATATGAAGTTTAGTAGATGGTCGCAGAACGGGACAATTGCCAAAATTTTAGCAGCTATGAAAAAGCAAAAACTGCTTAATGAAGAGGATTATATATTCTTTATTGATAGTACGAGCATCAAGGTGAGTCCAGATGCAAACAGGAATAAAAAAAATCAGAAACAAAGCATTGGACATTCAAAAGGGGGCCTGACAACTAAGTTACACTTATGTTGTACATCTTCATGTCCAGTGGTTTTTCGCTTGTCTCCTGGCAATTCTCACGATGCTCCCGAAGAAAGAAAATTGATTGAATCCATATATTCCAAAAATAATAATTATCTCCTGATGGACAGAGCTTACGAAGATGATAAAACTTTAGTATTGTTGCACTGTTTGTCAATCTGTTTATCAAAGCGTCAAGAGGATTTACGATTTTTTTTTAGGTGGAACAACATTTTTAATCAAACGAATAGCTTCTTTGTAATCGGCTTGTGTTCTTTCTGTGACAATGAATTTGAATGAATTTGACGGGTATTGAGTGCTCATTGACGGCTAATTGTATTTCCGAATGAACCTTTTTTGTCTCTGATATACTTTAATCCCCAAAGCAAATACTAGCTGCATACTGATATACTTTCGCATAACTTAAATCTGTCACTAACCATTCAAACCTTCTATCACCCTTAAATATCTATTTCAAATAATTTTTTTCACACGCCTTTTGTTACTATCCAATAAATCTTTGATGAACTATATCCCACTTGCAATAATCCGGCGGTAGATCCCTCCACGGAGATTCTGTTTTAAGTATCCAAACAGCCGCATTGATAAACTTCCGATTGTCTTCGGTTATACCTCTGTGTTGTCCAAGTCGACCCATCAGGTGTAATTTTACTAGCTCGCACTCTGCGTCGTTTATATCAAATCTGTGATACATTCTTTTCTTCACTTTTATTTTTGCTTATTTTTTTATGTCTATCCATTGTATCCTAATTTTATAGATTATCTTTTCCTTTGTCTCGTTGTTCGTTTTTTTCGTGTAGACACTCTCTAATCAAATTCTGCTTGTCTTAATGCGTTATTTATTCCTGACAATAAAACTTTTTGTGTGACTGTTTGGTTTTCTTGTGGAATAATATTTGAATTTTGGTATTCAATTATTTTACTTGCGAGATTTTTCATTGTTGGCTTTAATAACGGATAAAAAGTTTGTTGCGCATAATTTAATTTGTTTAAGTCTATGGCCAAAATTTTATTTTCATCAACACTAACTTTAATTTGAATTGGCTTTTTATACAAAACTATTTGCGAAAAATAATCTCCGGGAATATAAATTGAACTTGACGTTTTTTTTTGTATATCAAGCGAATTCGATTTTTTTTTATATTTCAAGAAAATAGACATAAATATTATTGCCAAAATTAAAATTATAACTATAGAAAAATTTATAATTTGTCTTATATGCAGTACAAATATTTTTGTAGTTGTCATTTTTTCCTCCGATTTGATTTTTATATGATTTTATTATCGTAAAAAAATATTTATGTATGTTTTTAATGCGTAAATATGTAGATTATTAAAAAATGATATTTTGGTGCCAATAAAAAATCTGCCAAATCCATATATAAATACGAATTTGGCATTAAGTTTAAAAAAATGCAGATTTTAGCAAATAAATTATATCACGGATTAAATCGAAAAATTTATGTCAATGCATATTGATATCGTTTAAACATGTTGCCGAAATCATTATTGATTGAAGTTGGCGCACAAACAAATTCTAAACAAGAAGTTTTAAACGCGATCGATTTTTTAGCTGAGATTTTAGCAAATGTTTTGTTGGATGAGTGATTAGATATTATTTTGGTTTTTGTTGGTTTTGGATTTGATTTTGTTTAATACCAACAATCGAGTTTAATGGGTTAAATTCTTTTTCTTTTTCAGCGATACTATTATTATTTTCCAATATCTCAATATTATTGTTGTTCATGTAAGCTGTATTTTTTAGATTTTTCGGTATTTCTGGAGCAAGATTGTTTTGCGTGTATTCATAAGACAAGGTAACGAAAACAATGGCAGAAATAATAGGAAAGAGTCCGACTATTATTAAAGCTATATCTCCATCGGTGAATTTATGTTGCTTTGTATAAACTTTAACGCCGAAAATAATTGACGGAACGATAGAAAAACATCCAAGCCACGCTGAAATATGTATTGCCGAACTCGTACCGTTGATTTTCTCTAAAATTATTGATGATAATGTTGTTGTCATTGGTGTTAAGTTTAATGTTTTTATTACCATATTTTTCTTTTTTCCTTCTCTCCTTTTTTATTTTTGATTTGCTTTTTATGTGAACGTTGCCTAATTTAATAAAATAATTTTATTGACTGAAAAAGAAACGCCTGCTAAAATAAAACAACGCTCTGAAAGGTTTAAAATTTATTTTTAATAAATACCGGACAGGCGATTAAAAGTTTTTTGGAGGTATATTTTGGTGTACACAATAATCGAAACAGGTTCAAAACAATATAAAGTTTCTGAGGGCGATATAATAAAAGTCGAAAAATTAGATGTTAATGCTGGCGAAAATTTTATATTGGGAAATGTATTGTTTTTGTCGAAAGAAGGACAAAATTTTTTTGGTGAACCAAATTTAAAAAATGTTAGTGTAAATGCAAATGTTATCTGCCATGGCAAAGAAAAGAAAGTTATAGTGTAT
>CAMKTI010000172.1 GCA_946415665.1 uncultured Clostridia bacterium | reverse complement strand
GACCATAAATTTCTGTAAAATCCAAATCAAGCAAATTTTTATACATAAATTTTTTATTTCGTTTATGTCCGGGCATATGAAATGGGTAAATATTTTTCATAGACAAAATCTTTTCTTCCAAACAAAATCGCTTCCTAATAATATTTTTTTTGTTTTACGATCTACTGAAAATAATATCAAGTTATTTTTTCTATCAAAAAAATATTTGGCAAATAATATTTTTTGTTATACAATTAATACACAAAATAAAAATAAAGAGGTGTTTTATATGAAAAAAAATACTAAAAAAGATAAAGTGGTTGAATATGTATCGTTTGGACATGAAGTTTATAAAAATTTGTTTTCAGGTTTGTTGTTTAAACTTGAAGTAAACGGAAAAAATATAAAAAATCATTATGTATTTCCAAACGATAATAAAAATATTGGTAACCTTGTAACAAAAAACAATGGATTCATTTCGTTGGATAGTGATAACTATAATAACGAAAATGATATTTTGACAAACAACTTAGGTATAATGAACAATAAATCTTGTGATTCTAAAATTGGTATCACAGATCCAGATAGTTACCCTGAGTTTGAAACCACTGAAGACGGCAGTTTAATTTTTGCGATCGATGGTTTTAACGATGAAAATATTTTAAGAACGGCAAATGCGCTTAATAAAGCTTTGAACAAAGCGAATCACAAAGTTGATATAAATACATTGTTAGAAATTTATCGTTTGTTTGCAGAATTTCGACAGGCTTTATCTTGTCGATTGAAATCTGATTTAAATTCAAATAAAAATGTTTTGCAAAATATTGACGACGAAATAATAAACACAAATAAGGACAACGAATTTTATAGTGAAGATAAAATAGATGAACAGCCAAACGATATTTATAATTATCATAAATATTCTTATGAAACAGGAGAAAAAATACAAACAAAAGAGTTTTATAGTGAAAAAAATGATACAACAAAAAAAATAAAAATAATAAACACAAATGATAATAGTCATGAAGGTAATCATATTAAATTGATCGATAAACAACAAAGTGATAAAGGAGATCCAATTAATGAAACTAAAGGAAAGATTATAAACATGGAAATAAAAATAGAAATAGAAATAAACAAAATAGACCAGGAACTCAGAGAGAATCTTGATAAATATAAATGCCAGGTGTGGCAAGGTCTTTTGTGGGTATTCGGTATATTTCCGGGTTTAGCATATGAAATTTGGCGCCGTTATAAAATAAATAATTTAAAAGCTGCGGCAATTAACAAGAAAAATAAATTAAATGGCGATAAGGAAAAATATAAAGAAAAGGAAAAATTAGAACTTGAGCGTCTAGCTTTACCAATAAATTTTATAATTGAGAGACAGTTAGCATTTTTACAGGCAAACGAAGTATTTTTTAAGAATATGATTTTAAAATCAAATGATCCCAAATTTTTAAAACAAGTGAAAGGTAAATCGATTAATACTTTCTTGCGTGAAAATAATAATTTGGTTAATTCGACTGAAAATTATACCTTTTATTTGGACAGACAATCTTTTTATAATTACAAAGAGGAGAACCAGATTAATGATGAGTGGAAAAAGAAATCCAATGAGTTATTTGATAATCAAATAAAATTTTTAAATCAAAAACAAAATTCAAAGCGAAAGTATATTAATATTGATGATACTACTACCGCATACAAAAAAAATATACCCAGACTTAGTGGCGCAATGGAAAATACACATTGGATAGATATAAATGGCAAACATTACTTCACAAAGAAAGGAAATTTGTTTTTAGACAAGAAACTTGATAACGAAGAATTTATGGAACATTATCGAGGGAATATTGATAAAAAAAATTCGCCCGCAAACGAAAGAGCTCAGTTGATTGATACAGCATCTCATGGATGTATTATGAAAGCATTTGATAATTTTCTTGGGCTAAATGTTTTGGTTGATACAAAATTAATTGTTACGCCAGATGGTTATGATGTTTTTATGAAATCAGCGGACGGAACAAATGCAGGTGATATTTTTTGGAAGAAAAGCGGATTTAATACTGATGAGCGTTACCTTAGTTTTCTAAAAGATAACAATTTGGGATTAAAAAAACAAAACAGACTTAATAAATTGGAAAATAATCCATTATCGCCTGAATTGCAAGATGCGATTATTAAAATTAACTTTTTGGATTACTTGTGTACTAATCGCGATCGTTATTCGACAAATTTATTTGTTTGGAAAAATGGATTACATGGAATAGATAATGAATATACTTTCTTTACCAATGAAGATTTGAATTCACGAGCTTTGGCATTATGTATTAAAGAAGATTTACCAAATTTAATTCCTTATGCAACCCAAGAACTTTACAAAATTGCAAAATCATTAATAGACGATAAAAACACTGATAAATTAGTTGATATTTATAAAATTTTTGCCAAAACAGCGAACGAAGAAAATCTTCTTCAAGGCGCAGAAAATATTCGTACACGCGCAAAAGAGTTATATGATCATTTCAAATGGCTTGAAGAAAAAGGCAGAATTTTAAACTCGGTCAAAGATTTTAATTCGGAAACATCGATTAAGATTGCCAAAAACAGCTTGGTTCTTAATAAAATTAAACAAGATTGTCTCAAGTGTCATAAAAAAATTGGAACAGCAACTGGAATGGGAGTGATTGGTTATATTAATAAAGAAATTCAAACAATAAATGGTCCGCAGCCAAAACAAGAAAGTGGTTTGTTTATAA
>CAMKTI010000171.1 GCA_946415665.1 uncultured Clostridia bacterium | reverse complement strand
ATATTATCAGCGACAACGAAGAAAGTAGCTCAGATTCAGAAGAAAAAAGCAAATCAGACGAAAAAAAAAGACAAAAAGCAAAAGGTAAAAAATCATATGAGGAAGAAGAGAGTGAAAGTCAATCAAGTGAAAGCGAAGACAACGAAAAGAAAAAGTATAAGTCAAACGGAAAAAGAAAAAATAACTATAAATCAGAAAACTCATCAGACGAGGAAGAGAACGCTAACAAAAAGAACATGCAACAATCAGACAGTTCACAATACGAAGAAGAAGAGAGCGAAAGTCAATCAAAAGAAAGCGAAGAAGAAAAAAATAAGACGATAACGGCTAAATCAAAGTTAATACTAAAAAAGAAGGATGAATCAGAAAACCGATCATACGATGAAAAAAATCGTGCAAAACAAAAAACTTTGAAAACGGGAGTATTAGCTAAAGCCGAAAGAAACAAGCTAAATCTATCAAAAGAAAGCGAATCAATAGAAAAAAGTGAGTCAAGTAATACAGATAAAAAAGATTATTCGGGCTCTATTAAATACAATAGTGTAGCTTTAGGCTCACAAAATAAAAATAATAATGATAATGAAATTATTGCTCGATCTTGTGACGGCAAAATTAAAATAAACACGGAACAAGTTAATTCATTAGACACCAACAATAATAACAATATCAACATCCAAATAAATAAACCGAGAATTTCAAATGAAAATACATATGATCAAACTGATGAAGAAAAAAAGGAAATAAAGGAAAAACAACAGCGTAAAGAAGAAAGCAAGCCAAATTCAGAAGAAGAAAGCGAAATCACTAAAAAGAAAGCAGAGAACAAGGAAATCGATAAAAATAAACAGCGTAAAAAAGAAAGCAACTCATATTTAAAAGAAGAAAACGAATCAGATACGGAAATATTAACTAAAGGCGAAGGAATCAATACAAATCCAAAACAAGAAAACGAATCAGGAGAAAAAAGTCAATCATATAAAACAAAGAAAAAGATTATTTCGGACGATATCAATCAAAACGACGCGGTTTCAAGCTCATGGAGTAAAATTGAGAATAACAGTATTGATTGTGACGGCAAAATTAAAATAAACACGGAACAAGTTAATTCATTAGACACCAACAATAATAACAGTATCAACATCCAAAAAAATAAACCGAGAATTTTAAATGAAAACGCATACGATCAAACTAACGAAAATTTGTCATCAAGCCAAGACAATAAAAATAAAAAGTTAAAGTGGACTTTTGGCATTATCGGTACCGTTTTATTTATATTGGCGTTTATTTTATTTTTTACTTTAGCCTTATCGCTTGCCGTAAAAATTATTATTTCGTTAGCAATTTTAATATTTTCTTTTATATGTTTTGCTATAGTTTATAAAATTCGCAAAATGGAACCTCCACAAAATTTGAACAATGGTAATATTGTAAATATCGAACAATCCTTTTTAAACGACAGACAAAAAGAAAACGAACAGGACAAAAATTATGTGTCTAATAAAAAGAGTCAACCAAATCAAACTGAAAATAACAATCTTTTATTGAAACAAAATAAACTCCGAAGCCACAACATATAATTTTTCGAATAAGAAATTTTGTTTTGTTTGGAGGTTTTTTTGTGTCTGAAAATAAATTTGCCATATTTGATTATGTGAAAAATAAGAATGAAATTGAATTAAAGTTGAATTTTTTGAAACAAATGCCTGATTTTATTTGGAACTGGTATGTCCAAAATTTTTGTCCTATCACAATAAAAAATCTAAATTTTGATATTGCAGACGGATTTTTAATTAAATTACCGATTGAAAAAAATAAGTTTAATAATTTCAACGCAAACAAGATTTTTATGAAGGTACTAAAAAAATTTGACGATGTGAAAATAATAAAATGCCCTAATGATTTTATTTTGGACAAAAAAAATAAAATTCTGGTTTCACACGGAAATTATTTTTTCGCTTTTGTAATTATGGAGGCAATAAAAAAATTTTTATCTAACCACAAAAAAAAATTGTCAGAAAGTGAAATTTTGATTCTGGACAATAATTTTTATTTGACTAATATTGTTCTCGATAATATTTATGCGCACGTAAATTATTTGAGCATTGTTACGCAACAAAAAAATTTATATAAAAAAAAAGAACGTGAGATTTTTCAAGACACAGGGTTAAATCTACAAGTTCTTGATTATAAAAAAAATCTGATTAGTGAGTCAGATATTATTATAAATATTAATTTTAATGGTAATAATTTTTTCGATGCGATAAAAAAGGATGCTTTGTATTTTGATTTAAGCGACAGTAAAAAAAAATATTTGGATGAATTAAAAATAAAACGCCCGGATATTTTTGTGTTTGATAAACTTAATTTAGTTTACAAAAATAATTTACTCGACAATAAAATTTTCGAAATGATTTTATATTGTGCTGACAACGATTTTAAAAAAATTTTTGATGGTGAATATAACAAAAAAATATTTAGTGCCGTCAAAAAAAAGATTCAAACTCTTGACATAAAAATTTCTTCGTTTCAAAAATAAAACTTAAACTTTTTTATCTTCAGTTAAAAAAAAATCCAAACGCAGTAAAAAAAGCGTCTGGATATTTTTTTTTAGCTATTTAATTCATATCAAATAATTTTTTTGCATTTAATTCAGTTTGTTCAGCAACTTCATTAAGAGCAACATTTTTTATTTCAGCAATTTTTTGTGCCACATAAATTAAATTTGACGAATCATTTCGTTTTCCGCGATTTGGTTCTGGTGAAAGATATGGACAGTCTGTTTCCAATAAAATATTTTCGATAGAAATATTTTTCACGACATCAACCATTTTTTTCGCGTTCT
>CAMKTI010000170.1 GCA_946415665.1 uncultured Clostridia bacterium | reverse complement strand
TTATCACTTTCCTTTTTGTTCAATCTATTTTTATTTTATGTGAACGCTACCTAGAAAAGTTTTTACTCGTCATGACAAGCTTAATTTTATTTTTATTTTTAACTTTTATTTTTGACTTGCTTTTTATGTGAACGTTACCTAGTAGACTGTATAAAAGTAACAGATGTAAAACCATTGCGCGGTGGCATGATGATCGTCACTTTTTCTACAGGTGAAAAGCGACTTTTAGATACAACGTTGCTTTCAGGTTCTGCTTTTAAACCGCTAGCGGATGAAAAAATTTTTAATAATCCTGTTATTTTTCATGGTGTGATTACGTGGAACAACGGAAAAATTGATATTGCGCCAGAAACTGTTTACAGAAATAGTTACGCGTATGACAGTGTCTTAATCTGATGTTGTTTTACTGATAGAGTAAACAACTGAAATTCAAATCCTGGATATCCACCGGAAAATGAATTAAATAAAATTACTACTGCTGGAAATTAAAAATTAAAAACGACTTACATTTTTATAAGCCGTTTTTTTATTTGCTTTTGTTTATTCTTGACAAACAAAAAATTTTAGTTTAAAATTATAAAATGGTATTTGACAAACGATTCCATGAGAGATAATACTATTTTTTTGTTTTAATTACTTTTTGGCAATGAAATAAAAAATAACTTGCAAAAAAATTTTATTGCTGACAAAAGAAAAATGGAGATATAAAAAAATTGGAGAGTGAATTTTTATGATTGAAAGCGAAAAAGAAAAAACAAATATTGAGAATCTTGGCAATAAAAAATTAGATTTAAAAATTGACTATCCGGAAGTTAGGTCAAACACGGAAATATATATGCTTAACGGAACTATAAAAAAATTTATATGTTATACATGTAAAGGAAGCTATTATAAATATTGCGATAGAGATGTGCATGTTTTAGAAGTGGAGGCTTTAAATAAAAACAAGGACAAAATAAAACAGATAGTTGATTATGCGGTTAGTTTAAATGCAAATTCGTCGGAGTTGAACCATACTACTGCTCAAGATGGCGATAATTGCTTAATTTATGATTTTTGGAATCGCAATTGGTTTGATGCGAACGAGATATACAGAATAAATACTTCGGAATTCAAAAAAACTTACGTGATTTTACAGTTAATTGAATGGGGAGTTAACCCGTTTGAAATACGAAGATGCCTTAAATCGAAAGGAGACAATGATTTTAATTGGAAAAAATTTATGGAATATGTTATGGACAACAGAGATATTTTTCAAAAAATTCTCGATAACTACTATTATGCTGACTATCCAGAATTTAGTCAAGCAATAAGAATAATTCGGGTTATGTATTTATTTGAGCCTTTATTTAAAAATCCGTCTGATAATTTAAAACCATTTGAGGTTAGCCTCCTGTTTGACTCTTTTTATTCTAATTACAACATCATAAATTTTATTCTTCGATATCTAGATGAACTTGATGATAATCAACAAAATAATAAAATAAAAAAATATTTATTAGAAATTCCTGAGGGTTATCTGTGTAAAAATTTTTTAGAAGATAATAATAATAGTTTAGTAAAACAAATTTCAAAAAATTGCAATAAAAAAGAAAATGCCCAAGTGTGTTTGTCTGATGTCATGGTTGGTTTTATTTATTTTGACTTTTATAAAAAAGATTTTGGATCGGATTTTTGGGATCTTATTGGGAATTTGAATAACGATCCGGTTATGATTGCTTTTTTTGTGTTGATTGCAATGCTTAAAATTTCTTTTACATCAGAACAAATGAATTTTATCGCTCAAAAAATTAAGAACCAGCAAGTCATTGATAAACTAAGAGAAATAAATTTAAGTTTAGATTATAAGATTGAATATATTAACCAATATGGTTTAAAAAGACGTGTCAAAATCGGACGGGTAACTGCATTTTTGGATTATGGATTTTTTAAAATGTCGAGAGGAATTGGATATTTAGGCGCTGCTTTATATGATGGCGTACTATGTATGCCTGCTATGGCTATTGGCGGTGGAATAGGGTTTGTTATTGCTTTTTTAGTATTTACAGTTTTAAGCTTTACTCTTTGGACAACAACGTTTTGGATAATAGCAGCAATATTATCCGGAGCTGTAGCTTTGTTGTTCTTATGGCACTGTATCGGCAAATATGGCGATTATTTAAAGCTTAAATTTAGAAAATTTGCTGATGGTATGCAAAAATTTTATAACAATGGAAAAATTGTTCATTGGCTGGAATCATATAATATAAAAAATCCAACGAATGAAATTGGAGTACTACTGAATACTGGTACACTATCAAACGTAGAAGAAAACAATGTTAAGGTTATAAATAACAATAGTAGTAAAAATTCTGGGCACTATCTACGCGAAGGAAACAATAATAAAGTACGGTGAAGAGAAATCAAAAAAAGGAGCAGAAATCAAAATGGAAAAAAAACGTATCACAAATTTGATATAAGTGATGCAGAACGGAAACTAATAAAACCGCGCCTAATAGGTCAGCCCGGGCAATATGGAGGTATAGCCAAAGACAATCGAAAGTTTATCAATGCAGTTATTTGGATACTTAAAACAGGATCTCCGTGGGGGGATTCACCGCCAGATTATGGCAAGTGGGGTACGGTTCATCAAAGATTTATTCGATGGCAACGAAAAGGTATGTAGAAAAAATTGTTTGAGATACTGAAAGATGATAAAAACTTTGAATGGCGAATGATAGACTCGAGTGCACATCAGCATGCAGCTGATGCTCGCGGCGGAAATCAGGTTATATCAAAGACAAAATGGGGCTCAATTCGAAAATACACTTAGCCGTTAATGAGCGCGGTATGCCTGTAAAATTTATCGTTACAGAGGGAACGCGTGCCGATTGTAAAGAAGCTATTA
>CAMKTI010000169.1 GCA_946415665.1 uncultured Clostridia bacterium | reverse complement strand
CGTTCGTCAGTTAAATCAGCTATAAATTGTGTCAAAAATTTCTTATTAGTCATTTGTAGACACTTGTCTTGATACAATGCAAGTTCTTGACCCTTGGTTAATCCAGTCACCGTAAATTTATTTTTATTAATAAATTTGTTGGTTTTTTGCAAATCCGAAAACAAATCTCCCAGATGATCTCTGACCAGTTCAAAGCTCTTATTTTCATCTCCAACAACCAAATACCAGCTTACTGCAACTTTACTATCACTAGATAATAACGTATAATATATTTGATCTGGTGTCACATATAACCTATTATCGTTAGCATGTTTTCTCATTTTAACTCTCCTCTTTTTTATAAAAAAATATTTATCAAAAAAAATGACGTCTTTTTTACGCGACGTCTTTTTTACTCTCTCTAGTACTTATTTTAAAACAAAATCTTTTATTTGTCAAGAGGTAATCAAAATTTTTTTATAATAATCAATTTCCTCACAAATTATTTTATCAGAAAAAAAAATAAAGCCAAAATTTTTTAGCTTTATCTTTTCTAAATCAAACATATTAAATAAATTTTCCACCGCTCGGTTTCATGCCGATTATATAATTATTATTTATTTTTGCCTTTTTTACTTTTTTTATTGTCATCTTCTTCTATTGTAACATTATTTTCTTTGTTCATGTCTACATTTTTTATTTTTTCATTTATCTGTGATTTATCAAAAATTTGTTCACCTGAAGATATTTTTTTTGGCGGAAAATCATGCGTATCAAGATATTGGTTGATTTCACCGACAAGATTAAAAAAATCATCTATATCTGTTCCTTTTTCTTGGCGCACTTCGTAAATCTGCACCTGTGATTGAACAATCTTGATAGACACACAAATTGTTGTCAAAACCAAAATAATTGCTGATGGAATTAGTAAAGCAAGCGATAAATGAAAAACCAAAGAACAAATTAAACCTGCCCAAGCACACATAACTAAAATACCTATAAAACATGTAAGTTTTGAACCTGCTGATATGCCATAAAGGAGCCAAACAATTCCTGACACTGTGGGAACAAATCCTAAAAAAGCAAGACATATACGTTTCCATTTCGGCATTGCACGAAATAGTTTATTTAAATCAATCATCTGTTTTATAAATTTCTTTAAAAATTTATAATTCGTCATTTCTTTAAACTTTGATTGGTACTCATCAAAACTTTGCGGAGTCTGTGTAACATCCTCATGCGGAGTCTGTGTAACATCCTCATCTTGTTTAATTCGTGGCTTTATTTTTAGAATCTGACAATAACTCTCGGTTTTATTGTACACATCTTGATCATCTGTAAATTTGTTTTTTCCCTCCAAATCAAAAAACAAATTACTAATAATATCGGATTCGACTAATTCTAACTTTTTTCCTTCAAAAATAATTACGAACCGAGGAAAAGTTGGCATTTCTTTTAAAACTGAACAAAACGCCTCTATTTTGTCATTAATTGTTTCGTTTTTATTATCATGATCAATTGTTAATTCTTTCATTTTTTAACTCTCCCCTTTTTTATAAAAAAATATTTATTAATAAAAAAAATGACGTCTTTTTTACTCTCCTCGATATTTATTTTAAACCAAGATTTTTTATTTGTCAAGAGGTAATTTAAATTTTTTTATAAAAATTAATTCCTTCACAAATTATTTTACCATAAAAAAAAATAAAGCCAAAATCTTTTAGCTTTATCTTTTTTACATCAAACATATTAAATAAATTTTCCAGTGATGCTATTTTTATTTTTTTTAATTAAATCAGGTGGACCAACTGTAATTATTTTGCTGATTGATTTTAAATGTCATCATTATTTTTTTCGTCATCTAGGCTATTATCATTTTCTTTAGATCCGGGTTTGGAACCTTTGTCTACTTTATCAATTTTTTTACCCGGATTTAAGAGACTTTTTCTTGTTTGTTCATTCTTTGCCTTTGTCAATTTGTTATTCATTAAATTAATAGCTGTGCTTAATTTTTCTACTTTTTGGTTATTCTGTTTATACATAAGCGAGAGTATAACAATAGACGCAATTGTCATCAAACCTAAAATAATTGACGATGGAATCAGTAAACCAAGAGACAAATTAAAAATCAAAGAACAAACTAAACCTGCATAAGCACATATCTGTAAAATACCCAAAACGATTGCAATGGACCAACGCATTCTTATACCAACATACAATATATCAACTCCTAGAAGTGTCAAAGCTAACCAACCAGCAAATGCACACAAGTTTTTCTTTGCATTAACATTCCGTTCGTCAGTTAAATCAGCTATAAATTGTGTCAAAAATCTCTCATTAGTCATTTGTAGACACTTGTCTTGGTACAATGCAAATGCTTGACTCTTGGTTATCAATTCAGCCTCCGTAAATTTATTTTTATTAATAAATTTGTTGGCTTTTTGCAAATCCGAAAACAAATCTCCCAGATACTCTATGACCGATTCAAAGCTCTTATTTTTATCTCCAGCAACCAAATACCAGCTTGCTGCAACTTCACTATCACTATATAATAACATACCACATATTTGATTTAGTGTCTCATATAACTCATTATCGTTAGCATGTGTTCTCATTTTAACTCTCCCCTTTTTTATAAAAAAATATTTATTAATAAAAAAAATGACGTCTTTTTTACTCTCCTCGATATTTATTTTAAACCAAGATTTTTTATTTGTCAAGAGGTAATTTAAATTTTTTTATAAAAATTAATTCCTTCACAAATTATTTTACCATAAAAAAAAATAAAGCCAAAGTTTTTAGCTTTATCCTTTATAAATCAAATATATTAAATAAATTTTCCCGTGATGCTATTTTTATTTTTTTTAATTAAATCAGGTGGACAAACTGCAATAATTTTGCCACTTGATTTTAAATGTCATCATTATTTTTTTCGTCATCTAGGCTATTATCATTTTCT
>CAMKTI010000168.1 GCA_946415665.1 uncultured Clostridia bacterium | reverse complement strand
AGATACTGAAAGGTGATGTGAGCTTTGAATGGCTAATGATAGACTCGAGTTATGTAAAAGCGCATCAGCATGCAGCTGGGGTTCGCAGCGGAAATCAAGCCATACCAAAAACAAAAGGGAACCCAATTCGAAAATACACTTAACCGTCAATTTTTGCATATTGTTTCAAATAATTATAAGCATAATCTTCGATATAAATTTTTAATTTCATATCTGGATTTATGTTTCCAATTTGTTTTAAATTAGCGGGCAGATTAAATTTTTTCTCCATAAAAATTTCCCCCTGCATTAAAATAAAAAATGCCTGTCCAATAAAAAAATTTAATATGGCAAAAAAAAATTTTTTATCAAAACAAGTCAGCACAAAATTTTTTTTTTTTACTTTTGGCGACATGATTTTATAAAAAAAGGAGTTTTATTTTTTTATGATATTTGGAATTGGAATTGATATCATCGAAATAAAAAGATTTAGCAATATAAAACCAAGCTTTATAAAAAAAGTTTTTACCAATCAAGAAATAAATTATTTGGCAAATAAAAAACTTGAATCCACAGCAGGAATTTTTGTTGCCAAAGAAGCAATTGCAAAATCTTTGGGTACCGGATTTAAATTCTTTTCGATTCACGAAATAGAAATCTTACACGACGAAAAAAATGCGCCGACAGTAAAACTTCATGACCGCGCGCTTAAATTCTCAAAACAAATTAATATCACAAAAATAAATATATCTATTTCGCACACAAAAAAAATGGCAATCGCATTTGCAATCGCCGAATCAAACTAATTTATTTTTAATTTGCATCTTCACCATTTAAATTTTTCTTACTTTCATATAAGGCACTAATTAACTGCGAAAAACAATCTTCAACTAATCTATCTTGTTTTTGATACGAAATCATCGCTTCTTTTAAAACAGTTTCTAATTTCGACATAATTTCTTCTGCATAAACTCGAGCATTAATTCTAATATCGCGTGCCATTTTTTTTGCTTCTTCGACAATTTCTGAACCTTTGCTTTGTGCTTGTCTATAAATTTCATGTTCCATTAAAAGTTTTTCTGCCTGCGAATGAGCAATTTTTTCTATTTCTCCAGCTTTATTTTGTGCGGTTTTTATAATTCTATCATGATCGCTAACAATTCTTTTAGCCTGCAAAATTTCGTTTGGCAAATTTAATCTTATTTCATTTACCCAATTCAACAAATCTTCTTTGTTAACAGATATTTTGCTTGAAAACGGAAGAGTTCTTGATCTATCCAAATACTCCTCAATTTCATCCAAAATTTCGTCTACCGGTTTCATGTTATTCCACCAACTTTATTTTTTATTTTTATTTAGCTTATCAAAAACAAAATCTTTTATCTCACTCGGAACCATCTCTGATATATTACCGCCTAGTTTAGCAATTTCTTTTGTCATTCCTGAACTTACATATAAATATTTTAAGCTTGCAGAAATAAAAATTGTTTCGATTCCAGGAGCTAAATTTCTATTTGCCAATGCCATTTGAAATTCATATTCAAAATCAGTTACCGTTCTTAATCCACGGATTATTATTCCTATTTTTTTTCTTCTTGCAAAATCAACTAATAACCCGTCAAACGGTTCGACTATAATATTTGGCATATTTTTTGTCAAAATTTTAATATATTCACAGCGTTCATTCAACGAAAAAAAATGTTTTTTCGAGTAATTTATAAGCGGAGCAACAATTAGTTTATCCGCCAATTTTGCTGCACGACAAATAATATCAAAATGCCCATTTGTAATCGGATCAAAACTTCCTGGATATACTGCCGTCTTCAAATTAATTTTTTCTCCTTATAAAATTTATTTTACAGTTACCATATTTTTTACATCGATAAAAATCAAAAGTATTTATATCCGGTAAATCTTCATCAAGACCTGTTTCACAAATTATTATTCCATTTTCACGTAATAAATTTTTTTCGTCGATAATCATTAAAATTTCTTGAGATATATTTTTATAATACGGTGGGTCCAAAAAAATAATATCAAAAAAAAGTTTTTGCTGTGCTAAATTTTTTACAACTTCTCGCGCATCTCCGCAAATTATTTTAAAATTGTTATGCTTGTCCAACTTGGTTATTTTCAAATTTTTTTTTATTAATTTCACACATGCCAAATTTTTTTCTACAAAGAAAACTTTTTTGCTACCGCGACTTAAAGCTTCAATTCCAATTGCTCCGCTTCCACTACATAAATCCAAAAAAAAACAATTTTCGACTCTAAACATAATCATATTAAAAATAGATTCTTTTATGTGACCAAGAGTTGGTCGTATATTTAATTTATCTATTAAAAATAATTTATGTCCCTTAGCTAACCCTGATATAACTTTCAAAATATATTTTCCCTCTCATATAAAAAAATTCTTCGAGTAAATATTTTCTCATATTCCATCAACAAAAAAAATTTTTAAATACAAACTATAGTAAACAACAATGATAATTGCCTATTACAAACGTCCTAAATGTGGTGTTATATACATAGATCAGAGGAGGGCTATGAGTATGAATACAAGAAGCTTTATACATAATCCAAAAGGACTGCTACGCGAAGGCAAGAGTATAGTAAATCAATCTGACGATACAAAATATGTTTTTCGTGTGGCTATGGTTAGGTTAACTTTATGTTATAATGTACTGCCATAGCAGCAGAGTTAAGCAACCTGTCTGGAATTCCACAACGGTACACTTTCCGAATGGGTCAAAAAGGTTGATGAGGGAGGTTTTGAGGTTCTTCGCGCCAAAAAACAACCTGGCAAAAAACCAAAACTTAGCGATGAGCAAATGGCAAAAATCAAAGAGGCTCTTTTGAAACCGGCAGCTGAACCTGGTTGCTATGTTTGGGATGGCATAACACTTTCTGATTACATAAAAGAGACATATGATGTTGACCTAAGTGTCCGCCAGTGCTAGCGCATTTTCAATTTATGGCAGAAACAAGTGTGACTTCAATGTGAGCTCCAAAAGGCTCCAA
>CAMKTI010000167.1 GCA_946415665.1 uncultured Clostridia bacterium | reverse complement strand
CAATCACACGCGATTTTATTGACAAAAAATATTCCAAGATCGAAATAGCAATCGCTGCGCCTTCAGTCGGATCTGTTCCTGCACCAATTTCATCCAATAAAATTAAAGATTTTTCATTCGCGTGTTTTATAATCTCGCTTATATTTTTCATATGTCCCGAGAAAGTACTTAAATTTTGTTCGATGTTTTGCTCATCACCAATATCAACAAAAATATTTTCAAAAACCGCAATCTCAGAATTTTCTGCTGCCGGAATATATAATCCTGATTGCACCATTAAAATTAATAAACCCACCGTTTTTAATGCGACTGTTTTTCCGCCAGTATTTGGTCCCGTAATTAACAACATAATAAATTTTTTGCCTAAATAAATATCAATCGGTACAACTTTTTTTTTATCTATCAACGGGTGTCTAGCTTTTTTTAAATTTATATATCCTGAATCATTTAAAATTGGTTCGCTCGCTTTCATTTCAATTGCAAGTTCTGCTTTCGCAAAAATAAAATCTAATTTCCCAATCGCATAAATATTCCGCAAAACAAATTTATATCTCTCTTTGATTTTTAAAGACAAATCGCGCAAAACTAATTCTATTTCTCGTTTTTCTTCAAGTAATAAATTTTTGGCCTGATTATTTAAATCAATTATATTTTTCGGCTCAATAAAAATCGTTGCGCCCGAAACTGATTCATCATGTATAATCCCGGCAAAATTATTTTTAAATTCTTTTTTTACCGCCACGCAATACCTATTATTTTTTATGTAAAAAATATTATCCTGCAACAAATTTTTTGCTCTCGCGACAATATTATTTAATTCATCTCTAATTTTTATATCTAAATTTTTAATTTTAATTCTTGTTTCCAACAAATTTTGCGACGCATAATCTTTTACGCCCGAAATATCTATTTTTTTTTCTAGCTCTAATTTTAAGTCATGCATTAAATTTATTTTCGATACTAAATTCAATAATATCCCATCGTAATCATCAAAATATAATTTCGCTTTACAACAAACTTCTAAAAAATCATAAAACCTAATTAATTCCTCGCAAGACAAAATTCCATTTAAATTTGTTCGTTTGGCTATAGCTAAAATATTTTTCACGCTTTTTAATGGCAAACTATTTTTTTTCGTGATAAGAGAAACTGCCTCTGACGTCTCAGATAAATTTTTTTTCACACAATCGATTTTATAACTAGGTTTTAAATCCCCACAAAATTTTATTCCACGTTCTGTTTTTGCTTTGCTACATAAAAAAAATTTTATTTTGTCATAATCCAAAATGCCAAAATAATCTTTTCTCATAAAAAAAGTCACTCCAAAAAGTAAAATCCATTTATTCACACAGACTCTTTTTATACTAAAGCAATCGTTCAAAATAATTCAACATGGTCGTCTAAATAATTTTTCTTTGATAAAAATAAACAAGCAAAAACTTTAAGCTCCAAGATTTATCGACAAAATTATGTTTATAAATATTAATAACTTCGCAAAAAAAATATTGCTTTAAATAGACAAGCTTGATTAAAATATCCAAAGATATTTTTAAAAACAAGCGAGGAAAAAATTATGTGTGGCTTTTGTGGATTTACAGGTGAAACAGAAAATAATAAAAAAACTATTTTGGACATGACAAATAAAATCATTCATCGTGGACCCGACGACCAAAAATTTTTCTTTGACGAAAATAAAATAACTCTGGGATTTTGCCGTTTAAGTTTTGTCGATTTAAATCATGGCGAACAACCAATTTTTAATGAAAATAAATCCATCGCGATAGTTTTCAACGGTGAAATTTATAATTATTTATCTCTTCGCGAGCAATTAATTAAAAAAGGTCATAATTTTTATACCGAAACCGATACAGAAGTTATAATCCATCTTTATGAACAATATGGATTTGATTTATTTAAATATTTGCGTGGGATGTTTGCGTTTGTAATATACGACAAGAACAAAAAAATTATTTTTGGAGCGCGCGATTTTTTTGGAATAAAACCTTTTTATTACTCGCTTATAAACAATAAAGATTTAATTTTTGGTTCAGAAATAAAAAGTTTTTTTGAGTATCCCAATTTCGAAAAAAAAATAAATTTGGTTGCACTCGAAAATTATTTAACGTTCCAATATTCTGTTTTGCCTGAAACTTTTTTTCAGGGTGTTTATAAATTAATGCCGGGACATTATTTTATTTTTAAAGACGGTGAATTTGTAACAAAAAAATATTTTTCGCCGTATTTTGCTTATGAAAACCAATATCAAAAAGAAAAAGATTTAATTCAAGAATTTTATTCGATACTAACAGATTCAATTCACTTTCATGAAAAAAGTGATGTCGAAGTCGGCTCTTTTTTATCAAGTGGAGTTGACTCAAGTTTTATTGTCGCTTGTTCTTCTGTACAAAAAACTTTTACAGTCGGCTTTGATTATCAAAAATATAATGAAATCGAATATGCAAAAAATTTATGTGGGCAGTTGGGCAAAACAAATATAAATAAAATAATTTCTATTGATGAGTATTGGGAAGCTTTGCCAAAAATTCAATATCACATGGATGAACCTTTAGCTGATGCTTCCGCCGTTGCATTATATTTTGTAAGTAAATTAGCTCATGAAAATAATATCAAAGCTTGTTTATCTGGTGAGGGAGCCGATGAATTTTTTGGCGGCTATAATATTTATAAAGAACCGATTGATTTGGCTTTTACAAAGTTTATTCCGAAGTTTATAAGAAAATTCTTGGCTTATCTGGTAAAAAAAATTCCGTTTGGATTCAAGGGTAAAAATTTTATCATACGAACAAGTCAAAGTTTGGAAGAAAGATTTATTGGCAACGCAAAAATTTTTTCTTTTGAGGAACGTGAAAAAATATTAAAAAATCCGACGCATAAATATAAACCTGAGGCGATTACGGCAAAATATTTTAACCAAACAATTGGTTATGATGACATAACAAAAATGCAATATCTTGACATAAATCTTTGGCTCGTCGGAGATATTTTGTTAAAAGCAGATAAAATGAGTATGGCAAATTCTGTTGAAGTACGTGTCCCTTATCTCGATAAAA
>CAMKTI010000166.1 GCA_946415665.1 uncultured Clostridia bacterium | reverse complement strand
TTAAAACCTTTATAATCACGTTGTTCAAGTCTGTTGCGTTTTGGAGGAATAACTGATTTTATGTTTCGTCTTGCAATATAAGACAAGATTTCGTTAGATGGTGTAGACAACAAAATAAATCTTGCAAAAGATAAAACACAGTAGGTAGCGTTCATATAAAAAACAAGGCAAAAATAAAAGCAAGGAAGATTGTAGAAGTAAAAATAGAATTAAACTTATCACAACGAGTAAAAACTTTTCTAAAACGTTTCAATTTCAGGAAATATTGCTCGATATTATTGCGTTGTTTATAAAGGTGTTTACCACAACTCCAAGGTGATTTACGATTTTTTTTAGGTGGAATGACTGCGTTAAACTCGTGATCTTTAGTTAAAGCTAAAGTTTTATTACTTTCGTAAGCTTTATCCATCAGAAGACAATTATTATTTTTGGAATATATGGATTCAATTAACTTTATTCCTACGGGAGCATTGTGAGAATTACCAAGAGGCAAACAAAAAGCCACTGGACATGAAGATGTATAACATAGGTGCAACTTCGTTGTCAGACCTCCTTTCGAACATCCGACGCTTTGTTTCTAATTGTTTTTATTTTTGTTTGCATCTGGACTCACATTTATGCTCGTACTATCAATAAAGAATGTATAATCCTCTTTATTAAGCAGTTTTTGCTTTTTCATAGCTTCTAAAATCAAGGTTTTAAAGAAAAAAAGCAATAGCTTTTGGCAATCGTACCGTTCTTTGATCATCTACCAAATTTCATATAGACTGTGTGCCACTTTTTATATTTTTGTGGTGATGTTCTCCATTTGCAACCATTTTCTATTATATAAAATATTGCACGCATGAATTTATAGTTTATAGTTTGATACACTTGCCGGTCTTTCTGCCATCGGCATTAATTCCTCTAGCTTTTTATATTGTGTTCTTGTAAATTTCATATCTATATCTTATCACTTTTTTCTTTTTGTTCAATCTACTTTCTATTTTTATTTTATCTGAACACTACCTAAATAATTAACTTAGATCTTGGGCTTGAGAATTTTTGCTATCAGGAAACATGTGATTAAGAGTTTGCCTTATTTCATTTCTACAAAGCATATTCCAAGAAAGTTCTCTTATAGCCAAATTTTTCGACGTGGATTTATAAATATATAACTTTGCATTATAAATTCGGTCGTTGTCTATTTTTATGCATATTTCTTTCATCGGGTTATAAATTTTCTTGATTGGATACAATAATACAACAAGACATATAAATTTTAATGGAGTAATCGGAATTAAAATAAATCCGGCTATCATTACGCCAAAACAGAGAAGCAAAAGAAATATATAAAGGCTAAGCCATGCAACATCTTTTCCGTGACTTTTATAAAATTTATTATCAAAATTAATTTCAATATTCAATTTGATACTGAAAAAATCTTCCACACTACTTTTTATAGATAAATATTTTTCCATACGCTCATATGGATCATTAATTGTTTTTAAATGATTATTTACAGCATTATTACAATGATCAGCAATAATTTGATTAAATTCTTCATCACAAGGAAAGAAACCCTTATGGTGATAGCTATAGTCATTATAGGATGCACTAGTCAGCTTATCTATGGAATTATAATCAATAAAGTTATCATTATTTTTAGCCCATATTTTTAATCCATCAATCAATGTTTTACGCGCAGGACTATTTTTATTTTTATCATCTTTTAAATAATCTGAAACAAAAGAATAAACATTTTTATATGGTTGTTTTGTCATGAAATCATATAATTTTATATTTTTAGCTTCTGGTTTACTAAAAATCTTGGCACATTTATTAATTAATGCATCTTTAATTTTACCATCAGTATTCTTTGTATAGAAATTCACCTCATCAGGTCCATAATTATATGGATTTAATAAACAACCCAAAGCTGACAATTCATCTTTATAGACTTCTGAATAACTCCAAGAGCTGAAATCCGTTTTTGCAATAGATTCAATAATTACATCTACAATATTGTTGTGACTACTAAATCCATCATAAAAATAATTATCAAATAGCAATTTTTTCAAAACTATAATGGGTATTGCAGGTGTTTTTTCTAAATACTCTATGAATCGCATTTCGTCTAGGCTAGTACTAAAATGATCAACAAGTTGTCCACCTATATACAGTAAACCAGAATCTTTAAACAATTTTAGATTTATCTTATTACATTTAGTAAAAAACTCAGAATCAATCTTATTCGCGAATTCCGCTATATTTTTATTTCTCTCCTCACCTTTTTTCATTACAAATTCATCAAATACAAAATTCCTAAAATCTTCATCCGACAATAACTGATTTATATAATAGACAAATTGTTTTACATAATTAGCAATTGCCTTGGGATCTCTAATTTCTGTCGGATCGACTGTTTCGAAAAAAATAAAAGGCGCAAACTCTTTATCATTATCATTCCCTGCCCAAGAAAAATTCGGAGATTTAAAGCATTCTTTAGATTTTGTTTTTGCTGTTTCACATTTTTCTTTCCATTGTTTGAGATGATTTTCTTGTTCTTCTTTAGGCCGCGTATTAAAAATAAAAGCTTCTCCAGATGTATGATATTTACTTTTACAAAAATCCGAAGATAAATTTTTCAATAGCTCACCAATACCATCGCCAGTTATATTTTTCATTTTCTCCTGATAAAAAGCATTTTTGTTTGATTTAGCCAAATCATCCTCATTAACCGGATTATTCGTATTAATCAAATTAGATTCTTTCATATTAAACACTCCTCATTTAGTTTTGAATATATTATAACATAATTTATTTATCATCGTCAAAAATTTTTTTTATCATAAAAAATTATATTTAAATCAACTAAAATTTTTACATAATAATTGAAGCAAAAATCAAATTAGGCGTGCTGTAGACAAAATAAAACGTAAAACGTGAGAAAATTATTTTTTAGCACTAGAAATGCTAATGCAAAATTAATGCTCGCAACCAAATTTTAAAACACCGACAAAAATTTTGTTTTATGTATCAAATCCACAAATAAAGTAAATTTTATTACATAATTTTTTTTCTCATCACGTAATAAAAATTCTTTTTATC
>CAMKTI010000165.1 GCA_946415665.1 uncultured Clostridia bacterium | reverse complement strand
CGACTTATATTTTTATAAGCCGTTTTTTTATTTACTCTTGATATAGAATTTTTTTATGATATTATTTATCCCATTCGGTTTTCTATTGAATTTTATTTCGATAAAAAACTGATTGGGGGTATTTTTTCGATCGAGAGTTTGGGTTTTGGGTTGTTTTTTGATTCGAGTTGGAGTACTTTTTCTTCTAGATGATTTACACGTTCGATGGTTGCGTTTGTGTATTGAGATGAGTCTCGTTGCCGGTTTTCTACGTGGCCTAATCTTATGTCTAGTTTTTCCACTAAATTTGAAAGCAAGATGAGTAGCGATGAGGTGTTTTTCGATTCCGATTCCAATTTTGTTGTGACATTATTGAAATGTTGTATTTTTTCTTTGCAGTGTCGCATTTCTGTTTCACAATGTAAAATCTGGTTATCTAGACTGTGAAATTTAGCTTCTAGATCTTCTTTTGTAACATTTTTGTGGTGGATCGTGTTGATTTGTTTTTTGCGTTTGGCAAAGAAGAAGTCCATGTGAATATTTGCCCTCCCTGTTTTTTTAAATTTGTAAAGTATATGTTTGTTCTTGCACGTTTATTACTGTTTGTTTTTAATACTAGGTTTATGGAGGTCGTAATTATTGATGACATCTAATGCGAAGCCTGCGCCGACTTTGATTAGCCAACTGGAATTTAAATACTCAAAAGAAATTAAAGAAATATTAAATTGGAATAATCAATTTTCTGAATATATGCGAGTGGCTATAAGTGATTGTAATAGTATTTATTCTGTAAGCAGGAATCTTAAAGTGTGCAAATTGGAAGAGTACATTATGTTTTTCATTCAGTATAAACAAAAAATGTTTTTGCTACTAGAGGCACAAAGACACAAAATTATATCGCAATTTAGGTCTTGCAATAGCGCTTTTGCGATTGTGTCCATAGAATTGTTAGAACTAAAGTTTGACAATTTTATATTTTCAAAGTCTCGGTCTGAAGATTCTAAATCACTCGAGACCGCTGTACAAAGCGCAATAGAAATCAGAAACAAATATTCAAATTATCAATCCAACAAAGACAAATTCGCGCAAATAAAAGAAAAATATGAGCAATGGAAAAATGATAATAAAAATATAAGTATCTATATATTTTCTGTATCTGATGAAGATTTGCTTAAACCACCGGAGGAATATGAACTTTTGTTAAAAAAAGTCGAGTTACAGTTAGAAAAAGTCCCTAAGATTTTAGAACAACAAAAACAACTTGAATTTGACTCTGATTTATATAAATTAGCTGATGAAATTTTATCGGGAGGAATTCGTGATGCCGATTACGAAACATATAAAAATAAAGTTGAAGAATTTGAGCGTGAGTTTGAAAAATTTGATAAAAATAAAGACTTAAAAAATGATAATAATCAACCTGATAATGGAAAAGAATCAGATGAAAATAAAATTGGCAATGACAATGATGGCGGGACATTGGAGAACGAAAATGTTTTAGAAGAAAAGTCTGACGACAGCAATTCAGAATGTTCTAATGGCGGGGCATGTAGCTGTTTAAAAAATATTTTGTGGTATCGCGTGTTTCTTTATTTAAGTTTATTTAGTTTATTACTGTTGATAATTTCTGTTTATTGTTTGATCGTTACAGCTATTTTTCTTCTGGCGAGTGTTGTTTTGTATTTTATTCAAAAGACGAAAAAGGATAATGATAATATGGAAGTAATGGCGGATAATTTGTTGAGTTCAGAAATAAATCAAGAACAGAGTAAAAATTTGATTTCAATTGATAAGGATCATAGCAATAATGTCAAACAACAAAATGAATTTAGCCTATTTGAAAGGGCAAATGATGGAATAAATAAAAAACGACTTATATTTTGTATAAGCCGTTTTTTTATTTACTCTTGATATAAAATTTTTTTATGATATTATTTATCCCATTCGGTTTTCTATTGAATTTTATTTCGATAAAAAACTGATTGGGGGTATTTTTTCGATTGATAGTTTGGGTTGTGGATTATTTTTCGTTTCGAGTTGGTTGAATAGACTGTGAGCTTCCATACTTAAAATATTTTCCAGCGTTTTAGAAATATGTTCCATTACACACTCATGCATATGGATTCGGCGTTCCATCTCACGTATTTTATCTATAAGATTTTCGACTTGTGGTTTGATTTCTTGGTTATTAAATTTTTGTTCTTGTTTTCTAAAAAAGTTGTCCATACGAGTTTCCCCTCCATCTTTCCAATTTTAATTATAATAGCTTATGCTTGGATATCTAAATTTATTACGGTTATTTTTATTTTTTATTCTATTAATGGACGGTGTTTATGTTGGCATTATCAAATGAGCAAGATGCTCCGAATGTCTGTTATGATGCGTTACAGGCGTATGATGATATCGATAATTTATTGCAGGGTTTTAACGGTATTGTTCTTGGATCAAAAAAAGTATTTATCTTGTCGTCTTATATTTCGAGTATTAAATCGGGTACTATGAATTGCAGTTGGGTCGTTTGTTTTTATACATGGAAAGACAGAATTAAACAGATTATATCCAATTTCATTAGTTGTGATCTTTTTCTTTTTGAAGCTATTGACATTGAGTGTATTTTTAAATATGATTTATCGGTAACACTGGAGGGATATGACCTTTTATTAAAAAAAGTTGAATTGCAGTTGGAGAAAGCTCCAAAAATTTTAGAGCAACAAAAACAACTTAAATATGATTCTGATTTATATAAGTTAGCGAAAGAGATTTTATCAAGTGAGTGTTGCAAAACAGATTATGAGACATATAAAAATAAAGTTGAAGAATTTGAACAAAAACTTGCGGAATTTAATAAAATTCAAACGTTGCAATCAGAAAAAGCTCCAGAGATTCGCGAGCAACAAAAAAAACTTGAATATGACTCGGATTTATATAAATTAGCTGATGAAATTTTAGGCGAGCAAATTCGTGATGCCGACTATGAGACATATAAAAATAAAGTCGAAGAATTTGAGCGTGAGTTTGAAAAATTTAGCGCAAGTCAGAAGTTAAAAAATAGTGCGAGTCAACTTGATGATGAAAAAGAATTACATGAAGATGAAATTGGCAATGACAATGATGGCGGGACATTGGAGAACGAAAATGTTTTAGAAGA
>CAMKTI010000164.1 GCA_946415665.1 uncultured Clostridia bacterium | reverse complement strand
GTCCCGATTGCAACCTCACCAAAATATTTTGATCCGTCATCAGTATTTAAACAGGCTAACAAAAAATCTTCTCCGCGTTCTGCTGTAGCTTTAATAATTTTTCCATCCTTTACTTCTAATTTTACCCCTTCAACCATTCGTCCGGAATAAATCGCGGGATAACTAAAACTGATAATTCCGTTTATATTATTCTCTTCGGGCGACGTAAAAATTTCCCCATCAGGAAAATTTTCTTTACCACAACAATTTATCCATTTACGATTTTTTATTCCAACAACGATATCAGTTTCACGCGAAACAATATGCAAAACACTTTTTTTGTCTAAATAATTAACCCATTTTTCCTGTTCCTTTTCAACTTTTTGCCATTCTTTAACCGGATCCTCTTTATCCAACATTCCAGCTTTATAAACAAAATCTTCATATTCTTCCAAACTCATATTTGCTTCTTGTGCTTCGGCTTGTGTTGGAAATTGCGTTCCACACCATTTTAATTCTCCCCTTGCGCATCTATCAACATAAATTTGTCTTTCGGATTTATTTGCTAATCTGCGTTTTTGTAATATTTTCGGATCAATATTTGATTTTGACCGCGAATTTTTTGAACCCCAAGCCGTTATCCAAACATCTGATTCTTTTACAGCCTGACCATAATCATTATTTGCTTTGTTTAATTGTTCTTCATTCCCTAATCTATCAATTAATTCTTCAACTTCAGGAACAGTTACAGAATAATCTACGAACGCTCCAATTTTTATTGCCTCTCTCGCCGTTGCGATTATAAATGGCAAAGAAATATCTTCTCCCTTAATCGAAACTTTGTCTCCTTTTTTTGCACCAGTTGAATAATTTACAAGCACATATGCCAATTTCTCTAAACGCTGATCGCGCATATTTTTTTTGCCTCCAAAAATTTTTTTTGTTATCTTAGCACTATATTTTTGTCTTAGGCATTGTCTATACGAAATAAAAACAAAAGATGATGAAGAAAGAGATTGGTGAAATAGATAAAAAAATAAAGGAAGGAGAAAAAAAAGTAAACTCAATTCGAAAATACATTTAGGCGTCAATGAGCACGGTATACCTGTAAAATTTATCGTTATAGATGGAACACATGCCGATTATAAAGAAGCTATCAACTTGATCAAAAATCTCGATGCAAAATTATTATTCGCAGACAGAGTTTATGATACCAACGAAATCTTGTTTTATATTGCAAAACGAAACATAAGAGCAGTTATTCCTCCAAAACGCAACAGACTTGGATAACGTGGTTATAATCGTAAACTTTATCGCTTTAGACATATTACCGAGAATACTTTCCTCGCTTTTAAACGTTGGCGCGGTATTGCCACCCGATACGCTAAAACGCTCGATGATTTTATTGCTTTATTTAATTTTTTCGTTTTTGTTGGTACTATCTAGTAATCTATTTTTATTTTTAGCAATAAAAGCAATCTCATAAAAATTTTATTTTTTACTTGACAAGTAACAATTTAATAGTTATACTTGTAAATATGAAAAGTATTTGGAGGTAATTAGCCATGGAAGGTAACAGCAATGAAAAAAACAATGAGAAGGTTGAATTACAGCAAGAGTTATTTACAGGTTTATTTTCGACATCCATGTTTAAGATGGATACGCAAAAGAAAGATATTTATGTTTACGAGAGGGAAAATCGCATAAATAAAGAAGAAGAGAATCTTGAAAACAAGAAAAAAAGTGATACAACATATGGAGATGCAGTTAAAAACAGTATAGTTGTGCAATGTCCAAAACATAAAAACGATAAAGAGTTAGAGTTTGTCGATAGTACGGAAAAAGAAGATGAATTTAGTTTTGCTGAGGCGCTTAATTTTTTGAAAAAATTTGATGAAAAAAAGCTTAATTTTATAGAAAATGTGTATATAAAAGCAAACGTTATGCTTGATAAAGCAAAAGAATTTTTGGGCATAAAAGAAACAGGAACAGATCCGAATTTAAAAGATGTACTGATTAAGCTACAAAGCGAAGGCAATAAAAAGAGATATAGTACAGTCATTGAAAATATTGATAATTTGCCTAAGTATGCAGGGAAATTGGATTTCTTGTTGAATCAAGAAATAAAATCGACTGAACGTGCTGATCTAATGAAAATATCTACCGAAATAAAAGAAGCTTATTTTAATTTTCAAAACAAAATAAAAGAGACTTTGGACTTAGTAGATGAAATAATAGATAGCGTATATGAAAAGAGAAAGTTTTCGGAAGTTATACGAATAGCTGGAACAGAAGAAACAGCCACGTTAACGGCAACCGAAAAACGAGATTATGATTTGTTCGTTCGTGCTCTTAAAATATGTCAAGATACTATTCTAATAATATGTGGTGATAAATCATACTGTAACGACAGTAACGACAGCAAAGAATTATTGGACACTTGTGATGTGTATTTTTCGTCAATTACGTATATAAATGATTTATTTAACCCTAAAAATTGCGATAAAATTAATCAAGATGTAATCAAACGACTAATCTCTATATCACAATTGTGTGCTTCATATTTGAACTGTAAGCCTTTTTATGAAGCCAGACAAGCTACGCTGAAAAATTTTACTAAAGACCCTAAAGAAGTGTTAAAAAAGATTAAAAGTAAAAAAGAAGAAAGTGATGAAAAAGAATTTTATAAAGAACAACTTAAGAAATATATGGAAAATTTAGGCCTAAAAACTGATTCCGAAAAAATGAAGAATCTTGGATCACTGGATTTAAACAAATGCAGCGCACGAAGAAAAATTCAATTGTTAGACGAATTTGTCGATAGATTTTCTTTTGATAACAAACAATTATTGTACAAAATGCTTGATAATGAAATTGAGGCTACGAAAGAAGAATTGCAATACCTGAAAGAAATTGAGGCTGAACAAAAGCAATATAATGCGTTTAAATCAGATTGTTTGCTTGTTTCGATTTTGGATGCATACAGTTCATTATATATGAATCTAAACAAACAAAAAAAAACTCAGGAGACATATACAAAACAACAAGAAGTGTTGGAGCCGTTTTCTAAGCTGATAAAAGAAAAAAACAAGATAAAAGAAAATATCGAACAAACAGACAAAGATATTCAGACATGTACAAAACAACAAGAAGTGTTG
>CAMKTI010000163.1 GCA_946415665.1 uncultured Clostridia bacterium | reverse complement strand
TTTCTTTTTTCCTTTATCACATAAAAAAAAATTATTTTCGTCAATTCTTATAATACGCAATAAATCTTTCCTGTCAAAGATTTTACCACATCCAACACATTTTCTTAAATATATTTTTATATTTTATCACCTTCACAATCACTCATATTTTCCAATTGCTCGGGTGTTTTAACATCTAATCGCATCCCAATTAATTTTGCTGCCAATTTTATATTCTGTCCGTTTTTTCCTATTGCGAGCGAAACCTGTTCCTTATCTACAATTACTAATGCCTCTGTCTCACTTTCATTTATTTTTACATCTATTATTTCCGCCGGACTTAAAGCCGATTTTATATAATCCTTTTTATTTTCATGCCACAAAACTAAATCAATTTTTTCATCTCCAAGCTCAAGCAAAATTACATTTATTCTACTATTACATTCTCCGATACAAGCTCCAATTGCTTCGATTGAACCATCTTGCGAAAAAACAGCGACTTTGCTTCTTTTGCCTGGTTCGCGCGACACACGTTTTACCTCTATGATTCCGTTTGTAATTTCCGGAATTTCTCTTTCAAATAAACACCTTACAAAATTAGGATTTGTACGCGAAACAAATATTTTTACACCATTTGAATATTTTTTTACATCAGATACATATAATTTTACTTTATCATTAACTTCAAAAATTTCTCCCGGAATTTGTTCTCGTGTTGGCAATACCGTTTCCAAACCTCCTAAATTAACTATTACACCATTTTCATTTATGCGCTTTACCACCCCAACCACAATTTGATCTTTTTTATCGATATATTCATTATAGTCGTTTTCTCTTTCTATATCTAAAAATTTTTGTATTGTCACTTGTTTTGCTGCTTGTGCGGCAATTCGTCCAAAATTTTCGGGGGTGATTATAATTTCAACTACATCGCCTACTTGATAATTCTCATCAATTTTTTTTGCTTCATCTAGCCCTATTTCCAACTGATTATTTTGCACATTGTTACTTTCAACTACTGTTTTTTTTGCAACAATTTCAAAATTACCTTTTGTTTTATCCAAAACCACTTCAATGTTTTGCGTTGTTCCGTATTCTCGCCTGTAAGCTATTAATAAGGCAAATTTTAAAGCCTTTATTACTTTTTCTTCATCCGTATTTTTTTTTCTTGCAATCATTCTAATCGCATTCAATAAACTCAAACTCAAGTTAAAAATACCTCCACTTTAATAAAATTTTTTAGCCAGATTTAATTTATATGAGCAATTTTTTTATCACTTAATAAAAAATCCACATATACAAAACAAAAGAGCGAGAAAATACCCACTCTAGTTTCGAGAATACATTCTAGCATATAAAAACACTTTTTAAAAAAAATTATTTTTTGCCACTGTTTGTTTTCTCATCGCAATAATTTTTTAGTACATCAAATGCTTCTTTTCTTAAAAAAATAATCATAATCAAATTTAAAAATGTCATTAATGCAATTCCGACATCTGCAAGCATCCAAACAATATTATAACTATAAATTCCGCCACAAAATAACATTATTAACGCAATTATTTTAAAAATATTTTGCGACCACCAGTTTTCACCTGCTAAATAAGAAACATTTGATCGCGCATAAAATAATATTCCTAAAAAAGTTGAAAAGCTAAATAAAAACAAAATCACAGCAATAAATATTATTCCAAAATATCCCAAATGATATCTCAAGGCTTTTTGCAACAATTCCATTCCATTTAATTTATTAATTATTTTTTCTGGCGTCAACAAAATCAACGTCGCTGTACAAGTACAAACAATCGTATCAACTAAAACTCCAAAAACTTGTAAAAAACCTATTTCAATTGGTTTTTTTGATTCTGCGGTTGCTGCCGCACAAGGAGCTGATCCTGAACCAGCTTCATTTGAAAATATTCCACGCTTTACCCCTTCTGTAATCGCAATTCCTACTCCGCCAAAAATTATTTGTTTAAATCCGAATGCCCGAGAAAAAATATTGCTGATCACCATTGGAATTTTATTTAAATTAATAATCATGATTAAAAAAGTTATTAATAAATAAATAAAAGCCATAAATGGAACCATTAAATTTAAAACCCTTACCGTTGTATCACGTCTTAAAACTATCACTGCACCAAAAATAAATAATAGACTCGCACTAATAATTCCCGGGATATTAAAGGCATCGTGAAAAGCTGAAGCTACAGAATTTCCAACAACCTGACTTATTCCACACCAACAAATTAAACCTGATAAAGCAAATAAAACCGAAATCAAATTTTTGCGTTTAAATTTAAGTTTATCGACAAAAAAATCGTGAATATAATAAGCGGGCCCACCTTTATATCCGCCATATAATTTATCTTCTTTTTTGTGCAGTTGCGCCAAAACTGATTCTATAAACGCCGTTGAAGAATTAATTAATGCAGATAACCACATCCAAAAAACAGCTCCTGCTCCACCACCAGAAATTGCTGCTGCAACACCTAACAAATTTCCCATTCCTACACGTGATGCCGTAGAAATAATTACTGTTTGCAAACCGGAAACAGAATTTTTATTTTTGACTTTTAAACTTGATTTAACTTGGCGAAATATATCAGGTAAAAATTTTATTGGCAAAAATTTTGTTCTTACAAAAAAATATAATCCGACCGAAATTAATAATATGCACAAAAAAGAAAATCCTATCTGATTCCCATTACTCAAATTAAATTTTATGCAATCAGCCCAAAAAAAATCATTAATTTTACTAACCAATTTCGAAAGCATATTTTTCACTCCTTAAAAAAATTTATGCCTTTGCAATTAAAACATACTTTTTGTCTAAAGCAAAAAAAACATAAATTTATAACCTATAAAAAAATTTGTTAGATCTGTATGATGCATGTAACATAAAAAATGATTTGTGTTAGAATATAAAAGATTTTTCGATAGAACATGGTACACCAATAAAAATGTTTTTATGTGTTAATCAATTTGTTTTAGAGTCAAATTTATCCAATTGGCATCAAAAATGAATCCTTAAAAAAAACTCTTTTTTAGGTAGCGTTGACATAAAATAAAAATAAATTGATCAAAAAGAAAAAGTAATTAAATAGAGAAATGGAACTGACAAAAACGTAATATAAAAATTCTAGAGAGTGTCTACACAAAATAAAAATAAA
>CAMKTI010000162.1 GCA_946415665.1 uncultured Clostridia bacterium | reverse complement strand
AAATTTATGGAAATGAAAAACCGGCGGATTTGCTTTTCTTCTTTGCTCAAATGCAATCGAAAAATATATTTACAAGGGAAAATAATGAAGCTTTTGTTAATGGAATGGGACATAAAAATATTGGAGTATCATTTACGGGTTATGATTCTCAACAAAAATATGCCGATCATGTTCAATATTATGGTCCAAATGATATTTGCACATTAAATAGTCAAGTTGTAAGCAAGTCCAAAGTCGATGATGCACTTAAAAAAGATCCAAATAGAATTTTTAATAGATATCTTACTGATTTGGACAAAACAGTTGGATTAAATATTTTTGATAAAAACAAACAAGAATATGAAAAACGAGGATTTAAGTTAGTTGGTAGACAACAAAATTACGAACGACAAGATAGGGACATATATATCAATGAAACTTTGGATATAGATAAAATCTTAGAAAAAAAATTTAGCTTCAAAAAAATAAACGAAATATCAAAAGATGAACTTGGAAAATTAAATTTGAGCTATGACGAAGAGTTTAATTATTTTTTAGCCAGCAATGATTTTAGTAATGAGTATATTTTTCAAAACACAACTTTTCCGGGTCCGTTTTATGATTTTAAAATGCCAGGGAATATAAAACCGGAAACAACATTAAAAATCTATGATTATTTTGTAAAGTTAAGGCATCAAGTATTAATTAAGGAAGGCATTAATTATTTACGAGATAAATTTGAAACTTCTAAAGATTTGCTTGACACTTATAACAAACTAAAAGACAGTTTAAATTTTAAAAAAGACGAACTACTGGAGATTTTTATTGGAAATCCGCCAAAAGTTAAACAAGTTTTAAAATGTCAGGATACAAAATCAGCTGAAGAAATAAATACACTATTAGGCCAGTGTGATTCTACAGATATTATCAATTACTTTGTGGATGTAGATGACAATAAAAATCAAGATATCCTGTCAAAATATATACTTCAGAATCCTAAAATATTATGCAATGAATTAAGCCATGTAAATACTAAATTAGATGACTTAAAGAGAAACCATAACAAAGATAATAACGAGAATAAACTAAAGAAGTTACAAGATTTGATGAAATCTTTTTTCGCACTTAAAAATATAAACGAGCTATTAAAACAATGCAACCTTTCAGTCGTCGTTCATTATTTTTTAAGGTATAACGAAGGTAAATATGTATTATTAAAAAATATATACGGTAGAGTTGACAAATTAGAATATAATTTTGAATCTATATGCGATGAGTGGGAAATATTAAAAGGAAAGGACAACAAAACTCAGCAACAGAATAATAAGATAAAAAAATTAGAGTATTTAATAACCAAATTTTTATTGGATTGCAAAGATAAAGTTTTAGTTGATGAGAAAAAATATATTGACTATATCGTAAACATGTCTGAAAAGCAAGAAAAATTTTGTATGTATGATTTAGATAGCAAAAAAGAAATAGATGTAACCGATGAATTGAAAAATTTGTTAAGCGGACTTATAGATAAAAATTTAGGTTTAGTTGAAAATAAAAATAATTTTGAAATGCCTGAGAATGGTAATAAACAACAAAAAGATAATAAGGTAATAGTTGAGGTTAGTGGAAAATCATATGATTTAACAAAGATATATCCTTGTGATTATCTTGACCAAAATAAAGGCTCAGATATTATCCATGATCTTGATCTTGTTGAAAATTTGCAGTGTAAAATCGAATTTCATAAAAAAATTTTGAAGAGCAAAGCTGTTTCTCAAGAAAAAAAACAAACGATTTATTTGCTCGCCAAGAAATATAAGGAAAAATTACAAAAAGTTTATAACTGTATTGGGGAACAAATAGAAAGCGAATTTAATGAGAACATTAAAAAATCACGTAATGATTTTTTAACAGACTTGGAAATCGATTCAGTAACTTATGGTCGTTTAAAGGATGCGGATAAAAATAAAATAGCAAATAGAAAAGCATATCTTGAGAAAAAAGCAAACGTAACAAATTTAAGCTACTTGAAAGAAAACTGGATAACATGGCTAGGTTTTATTTTTACATTTGGCATAATGGCTATTGTGTACAATCGTTCATGGAAACCTAAATATGAAAATGAAATAAATCAATTAAAATGTGATTTAAATAATATTGCCGATATAGAGGGTGTCGAGGCTAGACTATTAGAAAAGAAAAATAATTTTTCCAAGGGAAAAGTTGAAAAAAGGATAATCTACAATTATTTGAATAACGATTTGAATAACGGATCTGATGATAATGAATTCACCAATGAAGCATATACAGTTGTGCTAGAACCAGTCGCCTATGAATTTTTGAAAAATGGGAAAGAACATAAAAAGATGATAAATGAAATGGATGAATTTATCGAGCAATATGGAAAAGATTTTGAACTCAAAGAAATAAAACAGGGCGATATTATTTTTGGGCTAAAACCTGAGATAGAGGAAATAAATACAAATACAAGTGTTTCAATAAATATAAGCGGATATGATAACAAATAACATATAGCTACCAAATAGCAACAAAAAAGTTTATTTAATAAAAAACAGCGCGTTTATTTAAAGACATGCTGTTTTTTATTAGGCAGCGTTTACATAAAATAAATAATATGAGCAGAAAGAAAAAATCAGTAAGATAGAGGTATGAAACTTACAAAAACGCAATATAAAAGGCTATAGAAACTAATGCCGATGGCAAGAAACCCGGCAAATATATCAAACTATAAATTTATGTGTGCAATGCTTTACATAGTAGAGAATGCTCGCAAATGGTGGGCATTACCAAAAAAATATGGAAACTGGCACACAATTTATATGAAATTTAGTAGATAGTTAAAAAACGATACAATTGGCTAAATCCATGTATTTTAAAAATAATAATTGTTAGAGACCACGAAGATAATAAAACTCTAGATTCAGCCAAAGTTAATAGCTTTTTCACAGTTGTTTCACTTAGAAAAGTTGTAATTATGATAAATCACTTGATAAACAACACAATGATATTGAACGATATTTCCCGAGATTAAAACGTTTTAGAAAAATTTTTACTCGCTACGATAAGCTTGATTCTATTTTTATTTTTACCATTTCCCTTGCTTTTATTTTTCACTTGCTTTTTACGTGAACGCTGCCTAAAAAATAATAAAACACTTGACATTTATATTTTTATTTGACACAATAAAAGTCGAAAAAATTTTT
>CAMKTI010000161.1 GCA_946415665.1 uncultured Clostridia bacterium | reverse complement strand
TCTTCGACCATCTACTAAATTTCATATAAACTGTGCGCCAGTTTCCATATTTTTTGTGTAATGCCGTCCATTTGCAAACAGCTTCTATTATGTAAAGATTGTACACATGAATTTGTAGTTTGTATCTTCGTCGATTTTCTCGTTATTTGTATTAATCTCTCCAACTTTTTATATTGTAGTTTTGTAAATTTTATATTTCTATCTTATTACTTTTTTCTTTTGGATCAATCTATTTTTATTTTATGTGAACGCTACCTAGTTTTTAGCTGGAGTTTCATATTTCGGTTTCGATTGCTTTCGTTGTTTTGTTTGTGGGGTTTGCTGTTGTATTTTTTGGATGGAATAAAGTATTGCCAGAAAATTTGAGGAAAATACTGACATATTTCACAATAAGTTGTTATAGCAATAGGCAAAACAAATCACAAGTCAATAACACGGAAAACAATGGATATCAGCAGCCAGAACAAGAAACACAGGTAATATCTATAGATAATATAATCTATAATCAAAACTGATGGGGAAAAAATCGATAAATAAAATAATGGATATCAGCAGCCAGAACAAGAAACACAGGTAATATCTATAGATAATATAATCTATAATCAAAACTGATGGGGAAAAAATCGATAAATAAAATTAAATATAAATATGTTTGATTTATAAAAGATAAAACCGAAATAAAATCAAGTTTATAAAATTTTTTTCTTACTTTACAAAAGATAATCTAGCGGTTACTTGTAGTATAAAGTTGATCTAACATATTCTAATTTTTTTAGTCCAAAGTTATAAATTTCATTCTTGATATTTGATTCCTTGCCTGTCTAATTCTTTTTTAATCTGATCTTTATAACTGAAATCAATTTTCAATATTTTCATAGCTTTACGAATTGACATCTTTGTTGCTGCCACCAAATTTACAACATCCTCGATAGCTTTTTTAATCTCACCTTCTTTAATACCTTCCTTAATACCTTCTTTAATACCTTCTTCTCTCGCAGTTTTCTGTAAAACTCTTTCGTCCATAACTTTTTTTAACTGATAGTCATATAAAATCTGAGTGGCTTGATCTGAACTGATTTTTGCTAAACGCGCAACTGCTTGCTTTAGCTCTGGACTTTTTTTTGCAACCATTTCAAATTCCTCCTCAGTTTTGGATTTTATAAACGTCAACCAATCAAAAAAAAGGTTTGATTTATAAATTTTGAGAACTTTTGGCAGCTCAATAATATTTACTTCAAGTGCATCTGTCAAATCTTCACCTTTTTTGTTTCGCAAACGCCAATTGCTCAAACAATCCTTAAAATATGCAAACGAATTATTAAATTTCTCCAGCTTCATTTTGTAATTCAAAATAAAAATCACAATCGTTCGATTCAACAAACTATAATCTTCCGATTCGTTTAATTGCGTGCTGCACAAACGCGACAAATAATATGCAATCCGTTTTTCCAAGCCGGGCAAATCCGAATTTTGCATTTCAACATTTATTTTATGCCCACTTTTTGTTTTCAACAGCAAATCCAAATAACTATATTTCCCAGTTTGATTTTGTTTCGACAGCAATGGATCAACAAATTCAACTCCAACAAACTCATCATCTCGACATTCCAAAAACGATTTCAAAAAACTCAAAACAAACTCACTATGATTTCTATCGCCAAAAAAAGCTTTAAATATTACGTCCGACGTCGGTGGCAAATATTTTAACAAACCTTAATCACTCCATAAAATATCATCAAACAAAATTTTTTTAGCCACTTATTAAATTTTAACACATTAAAAAAATTTTTCCAAACAAAAATTAAAATTCTATAAACCAAAATAAAAAAGACCGAAGATTTCTTTTCTCCAGTCTTTTTTAGGTCACCAAAAACAAAAATTATCATTTGCTATTTTAAAATTTCTTATTTTTCCTGAAAGATATAACTATCCATTTTGGGGTCGGACTCAATTTTTATAGTAATACCAGTTTCTTTTTCCACAGTTTGTTCACCTTCTCCAGCGTATTGCCAACTTTTCCATTCAATAAACTCAATCTGAGCGTCATACATATTCGCGCGTGATCCAAACATTATGTTTGCTATCACTTCAAGCAAAGCTAAAACTCCGCCGCCTAAAGAAAAAATTTTAGCCGCTAAAATAGAAATACCCAGAGGTGCAAAAAACGGGAAAACAAAAAGAGAAATTCCAAATACTAATAATGCTAATGCAATTACTCCTAAAGATATATTTTCCAACCTTTTACCTACTGTGGATCTTACAATTTTTTTAGCTTCTTCTTGATCTTTTGGTTCATTTTTGCCATCTTCTTGATTTTTGCGATTTTGATAAATCTGATTATTACCTAATAGTGCTCGACAAAATGAAGCATATATACGAAAACAACATCCTATTAACAATATAACTCCTAATAAAGACAACAACGGCATGCTACTCAATGTTGCATAAACTCCTATTGCCGACCCGATAATATTCAACAATACTTTCACTATATTAAGAACTATTTTCAATCTATCGCTAATGTCCCTTTCGAAGTTAGATTCGAAGCTTGATTCCTGATTTAGAGTAAAATGTTTTTCTGGATTACTTGTTTCCAAAAGCGATTGAAACAATTTGTTTCTTGTTCCACTGATCCAATTTAAAACACCATTTGCAAAAAATAATATTCCGGATGATATCAGCCCAATACCAAATAAAGCAGATAAACCAGGGAGCAAACCAGCAAAAGCTAAAACGCCAAATACTATTAAACTTAATCCAAGTAATCCCGAAGACAAAACATCGAGTTTTTTGGCTCGATAAATTGCTTGATTCCTTTTTGTAATCCTCAAAAATTTAGCAATCGCACGTAAACCAAAAATTAAAACCGAAGCGCATCCCGCAGCAAATAAAATCGGTGCAGATACAAATGTAGTTGCCGCAAAAAAAATTCCTAATCCGCATAATCCAGAATATATTAAAAATCCCGGCCAATTTGCCAGAGCATGATATCTTTTCTCAAACCAACTAAGTTCCTTTTGACCTTGTTTATTTGAATTTTTAACTGACATAAAGAACATACCCTCCCAACAAAAAAACAAACCAATAACACAAAATTTAATAAAAAAAATTCATAGTCAAACAAAATGCAAACCATGAAAATGTACCGCTATCAAATATCAAATTATCTTATTATATAAAATTATTTAATGCGCTAATTTGGGAATGAACTTAAAATTTATGTCATGATTATTAAAAAAAATGACGTCTTTTTTTCTTGACGTCTTTTTTTCTTGACGTCTTTTTTTCTTGACGTC
>CAMKTI010000160.1 GCA_946415665.1 uncultured Clostridia bacterium | reverse complement strand
TCTTTTAAGTTTTAGTAATATTAATAGGTAAATAAATAAAATTGCAAGGAGATGTATTCGTTTTGCAAGGAAATTTTATGATTTTAGGTCTTTTTTCAACCATTGCAAATGCAATAATGAGTGGGTTAATGCGTTTTTTAGACCCGGCTTTAAGAGCGGTTGTACCGATAATAGCAGATATACTAGAGGCCTTTATAGAAGCCATTCTACCGCACATTGTACCGATAATACTTTTATTTACTAAAAAGCTTAATTTTAATTTTTTGGTTGTAGCGCTCATAGAGATTATAGTAATTACATTTGAAAGCATAATAACAGTTGCGTTTAGAGGAAAAGATAAGCTAGTAGTATGGATTATAACAAGTATTTTTTCAACATATGATTGGATTATCAATCCAAGCAGGTTGGAATGTTTGTCGTGGACTCCTATTAATTATATCTTTAGAGGTGCAGACACTGTTCCTGTTGGTAGCCTTACTAATCCATATTATATGTCAATAAAACTTATGAATGAAGGAATAAAACCAACAGCGATGATTGTTTTTGCTTTAATAATAATGGTCGAACTATTTCAAATTACTGTAAGAACCGAAGGTATGAGAAATTCCGGTTTTGAATCTCCTTTTAAACTGATGTTAAAAGTAGCAGTTTGTAAAATTTTACTTGATAACACAGAATTTATTTTGAAATCGATTTTTGAAGTGGGTACTGATATGGTGTTGCGGTTGAATTTAGTGGTTAGTAGTATAGACATTACTCCTACTGAAGATACATTAAAAACACTTACCGACAATTTGCTAGCTATTAGACCGTTAATACTTTTCCTTATGTTACTACAATCTTTGGTACAATTTGGGTTAGTGTGGGTCATCATGAAATTATTTTTGCCAATGATAGTTCTATCTCGTATGATCGAAATTTATATTATGATCGTCTTGGCTCCTATTCCGTTTGCTACTTTCGCTCATCAAGAATTTAGCTCTGTAGGCAAAAGTTATTTAAAGCAATTTATTGGTGTGTCGTTCAAAGCAGCTGTAATGCTTATAATAGTAATCATATATGGTTCGCTTATGACCATAGCAACTATAGATATAACGAATGGTGAAATTTTATATTGGGCATTTACTATAATAAAAACTTTAATCGGTTATGGTCTCTGGGTTCCAGCTTTGGTTGTGTTTTTGATTTTATTCGGTATCAAGCCGTTAATTTTTGCTTTTATGTTGTTATCTGCTCTACAAGGAGCTGATTCATACACAAGAAAAATTACTGGTGCTTGGTATTAATATTTGTTTGTTATTATTATATTGGTTTGGAGGGATTTGTATGCCACTTGAAGTCAAAATTCCAAAAGAAATTATGGAATATCGTGAAAAAATTATATTTGGTATGGGCATTAGACAGTTGATTTGCGTTTTAATTGCTTTGGTGTTGGGGTTATTTACTTTTTTTTGTGCTGTGCCATTGATTGGTAGTGATTTAGCAGGGTATTTAGTTTTGGCAGAATTAATGCCGATTATGGGTATTGGATTTTTGCGTATAAATGGTTTTACTTTTGAAAGATATGTTTTAATTGTTATAATGCACATGATTAAAAAACCAATAAGAGTATATAGAACTGAGCTTTCCGTTGATTATTTTGATGAATATAATAATTTTGATGTAAGCGGTGAAACAAAAAATGAGCTTGTCGAAAGGTTAAAAAAAGAAAGATTTGCTAACGTGAAAGATGAGTGTAATCATGTTTGATTGTTTTATTAGTTAAAAAATTTTGTAGCTGTTTTTATAATGTTTGGGAGTGATTTTGTATATGCCTTTTTTTAAAAAAAGTGATTCTAAAAATAAAAATAAAAACAAAACGGTTAAAGCACGTCCGGAGAAGATTTCAAATGATTACGCAAATAAAAACACGGATTTTAAGAAAACTCTTAGAAACGAGCAAATAAAGCATGGAAAAAAAGCAAGTTTAAGTACACAACGGACAATTTGTTATTCGCGCATGTATGAAAATGGTATGGCAATGCTTGTACCTGGATATTGGTCGTCGACGATAAAATTTATTGACAGAAATTATCAGTTGCTTGATAGAGATGGCAAAGTTGACGTTTTTGCTCGTTACTGTGAGTTTTTAAATTATTTTGATTCGCAGATTCATTTCCAAATATCTGTTATAAATCGTGCGATCGACAAACTTGAGTTTAAAAATAAAATGTTTTTAAAGTATCGCGAAGATAATTTAAATGATGCACGGGAAGAATATAATAAAATGCTTAACGAAAAGATGTTACAGGGACAGAGTAATATGATTCGTGAAAAATATTTAACTTTTACAGTTAAAGCAAATGATTATATTACAGCGGAACAAGTTTGTTATCGTGTTGGAAATGATATTTTAAATAATTTTAAATCGCTTGGTGTGCAGGCGTATATTTTATCAGGAAAAGAACGTTTGGCTTTGATACACAGTTTTTTTTATGGTGCAGAAAGTTTTGATTTTGAATATGATTATTTAGTGCGTTCGGATTTGTGTACAAAGGATTTTATTGCGCCCGAGAGTTTTGATTTTCGAAAAAAAAATGTTTATGCGATGGGGCAAAAATTTGGACAGACGGTTTTCTTGAGAGATTTGCCACCTAATTTGTCGGATAAATTAATAGCTGAGTTATCTGATTTGCCGATTGGAATGAATATAAATATTCACGTTGATAGTATTGAACAAGATAAAGCTTTTGATTTGGTTAGGCAAAAGATTTCTTTTATGGAACAACAAAAAATTGATGAGCAGAGAAAAGCTATGAATAAAGGCTATGATTTAGAAATGATTCCTTGGGAATTAAGAAATAGTTTAGATGAAGCAAAAGATTTATTAGACGACTTGCAAAGCAAAAACCAAAGGATGTTTAAATTTACGTGTTTGATTCATGTATCTGCTGATAATCTCGAAGATTTAGATGATTATATTTATCAAATAAAGTCTGTGGCGAGAAAAAATAATTGTCGTGTGAGTGATTTGGATTATTTGCAGGAAGAAGGCATGAATTCAAGTTTGCCTTTGGGTGTAAATTTAGTCGAGATTCAAAGAACGTTAACAACTGCGAGCACAGCAATTTTTATTCCGTTTACAACACAAGAATTATTTCAGGCAGGCGGTATGTATTATGGAATAAATGCAATTTCGCGAAATTTAATTTTCTTTGACAGAAAGACTTTAAAAAACGCAAATGGATTTATTTTGGGAACACCGGGAAGCGGGAAAAGTTTTGCTGCAAAAAGAGAAATGTTAAATGTTTTATTAAATTCAGATGATGAAGTAATGGTAATTGATCCTGA
>CAMKTI010000159.1 GCA_946415665.1 uncultured Clostridia bacterium | reverse complement strand
GAAGGAACGGTTGCTTTTCCAAATGAGCCGTTGTTAACAATAAAAGCTCCAATAATTCAAGCGCAGTTTTTGGAATCCGCGATTTTAAATATAATTAATCATCAAACTTTAATCGCAACTAAAGCGGCGAGAATAAAACAAGTTACAGGAGATGATGGAATTTCTGAATTTGGATTAAGACGCGCGCAAGGACCTGATGCTGCAATTTTTGGAACACGTGCAAGTATAATTGGGGGATTTGATTCGACAAGCAATGTTTTAGCGGCGAAAAAATTTAATATTCCGGCGAGTGGAACACATTCTCATAGTTGGATTATGAGTTTTGATAGCGAATACGAAGCATTTTATGAATATGCGCGATGTTTTAAAAATAATATAATCTTGTTGCTGGATACTTACGATGTTTTAAAATCTGGTTTGCCGAATGCAATTCGAGTTTTTAAAAATTTAATTGCGGAAAACAAAAAACCAAAAAAATTTGGTGTGAGAATAGACAGCGGAGATTTTGCTTATTGGACAAAAAAAATAAGAGAAGAGCTTGATCGGGAAAATTTATATGAGGCGCAAATTATAGTTTCGAATGATTTGGATGAGAATTTAATTTTGCATTTAAAAAATCAAGGCGCAAAAATAAATGCTTGGGGAATCGGAACGAAATTAGTAACTGGAGATGGAAATCCATCACTTGGTGGAGTTTATAAAATGGTTGCAATGGAAAATAAAATAGGAGAGCTTGAGCTGAAAATAAAAATTTCTGAGAACCCGGAAAAAATAAGTACTCCGGGATTTAAACAGATTTTTAGAATTTATAATAAAGACTCAGGTAAAATGAAAATGGATTTATTGGCATTGCACGATGAAAATTTTTTGGGTAGCGAAAATATTTGTGTAGTTAATGAAAATATTAGTTGGCGAAAAATAAATTTGGATTTAAAAAATTATTTTGTTAAGCCGATGTTAGAAAAAATAATAGAAAATGGTAGAAGGGTGTCGGAAATTTTTAGCGTTTGTGATATAAAAAAATATTGCAGCGAGCAAAAAGAAACTCTTTGGGATGAATATAAAAGAATTATTAATCCTGAAATTATGTTTGTTTGCCTGTCTGAAAAACTTTTTAACTTAAAACAGAAATTATTAAATAAAAGTTATTGACTTTATGTTTTTTATATATTACTTTTTTAATTGCAGTAAAAAAAATAAAAGAAGGGTGTATTTTAGTTATCATGTTGAAATTTTTTAAAGAACCTGAGGCGAAAGAAACGATTCAGGACAAAGAAAAAGTTGATAAGTTATATAAAAATTATAGATGGAAGATAATGTTTTATGGTTATCTTGCTTATGTTGTTTCTTATGTTGGAAGAAAAAATTTGTCGATTGCGGCACCAAGTATATGTGCAAGTTTGGGATGGACAAATGAAAACATAGGAACAGTAAGCTCTGCATTTTATTTAACTTATGGTGTAGGAAAATTTATAAACGGATTGTTGGCGGATAGATCAAATGTTAGGACGTTTTTTTCGACAGCGTTTATATGCGTAGCAATTGCAAGCTTTTGTTTTGCTTTTGCCGCTAATTTTTTTGCTCCTGGAACCGCTTTATTATATGCATTATGTTTTTTATGGGCGGTAAATGGTTGGTGTCAATCTATGACTTTCCCACCGATTGCAAAAAGTTTGAGCTATTGGTTTACTAATTCTGAGCGCGGAATCAGATGGTCAATAATTTCGAGTTCGCATCAAGTTGGAGTTGTTTTCGCGGGAATAATAGCTAATTTAGCAATAAGTCGATTTGGTTGGCAATCGGCATTTTATGCTCCTGCAATTATTTCGGCTTTAGTTGGAATTTTAATTTTTACGCAATTACGTGATAAACCAACGTCGTTGGGTTTGCCAACGATTGAAGAATATAAAGGCGAAATTAAGTCGAATGGAAACTTGGACGGAAAAGCAAAAAATAATGATGGTGAATCAAATTATTTTAAGACTTTCTTTAAACATATTTTAGGAAATCCGTTGGTTTGGCTTTTAATTTTGTGTTATGTCGGAAATTATGTAATAAGAACTGGAACGGAAGATTGGCTTGTAAGATATTTTGTAGATCATGGTGATTCGCTTGCAGCAGCAACTTCAAAAATAGTGGTTTTGTCGAGTATAGGAATTGCAGGTTCGATTGTCGGCGGATTAATTTCTGACAAAGTTTTTAAAGGCAAAAGAACGCCGGTAAATTTAATTTTGTTATGTTTTTTAGCAGCTGCATTGTTTTTATTTGCCACAAATCCATTTAAGAGCAAAATTTTTGAGTTAATTTATGTTTCTGTGATTGGAATGTGTACGGCTGGATTGCAGAGTTTAATAGGGTTATGTATCGTTGAAAGTTCTGCCAAAAGTGTAGCTTCTTCGGCGAATGGTTTTGCTGGAATGTTTTCTTATATCGGAGCATCTATCGCGGCTATAGGAACTGGGCGTATGATTGATACGTTTGGTTGGAATGGGGCATTTATTTTTTGGGAAATCGCGGCTGTTTTAGCAATTGTATTTAATTTGATTGCTATGCCAATGGAAAATAAATTAAAATCAAGATGAATTTTTGTTTGTATTCAAAAGAATATTTATCCAGTAAAAAAGTTTGTGTTTGAACGCACAAGCTTTTTTTTGTTTATAAAATAATTATTTTTCTGTCTCAAAAAAATCTTAGATTTTTAATTTATGAGCATAATTTTTATTTAAATTCAAAAGTAAAGCCTTCTAAACTTCTCTTATTAAGAGGCTCTACCCCCTCTCAAATTTCAAAAAAAATACTTAAAAACACTTGACAGGTGTTTTTTTTGGGGTTAAAATAAAAATAGATGGATTTAATGTCAGTTTAAATAGTTTATTTTTTTAATACAAAAGGAGAAAAACATTATGGAGGCACCAAAAAAACCAACCATCGATGACTTTATCGGGGCTGCAAATGAAAAAATAAGCAAAGATGAAAAATTTAAAAATGGATTAAATGATGCTGTAAAAAATGCTTTGCCGAACAAGGATCCACAAAGTGGAAAAGATCAATATTTTTCGGATCTAAATGCATTTGCAAATTTTTTACCGACGGCGATTAAAAATTACTTCAATAAAGCAAAAATCGAAGAGGTTCTTGAGGAAAAGTGGAAAAATTTTGAAATAGAAAAAATAGATTTAGACAAGCTATACGAGATAAATTTAAATTTAGAGGATAAGACTAAAGTTGCGATAATAGAAAAATTTAACATGGAAGCTAAGGACAAAGAATTACAAAAAGAAGCGGAGATAAAGAAAGCGATTGAAATATTAGGAAAAATATTAGGTGAAACCAAGATTGATGCCAATATTTTTTGTAATTTTGTGTGTAACAATATTTACTA
>CAMKTI010000158.1 GCA_946415665.1 uncultured Clostridia bacterium | reverse complement strand
TCTATCATCCTTCCCCGCTCTTCCTTTCTTTTCTTTTATATAATCTTTTATTTTTCCCACTCTTCATCTCTCATATCATTCCTTCTATAGCTTCTTTCCCATTTTTATTACTCATTTTCCCTTTTTCCCCTTTCATTTGTTTTTTATCCCCTTATATTATATATCTTCTAATTTTGTCGACACTCTTTAGGTAGCGTTTACATAAAAAGCAAGTCAAAAATAAAAGCAAGGAAAATAGTAGAGATAAAAATCGAATCAAACTTATTATAACGAGTAAAAATTTTTCTAAAACGTTTCAATCTCAGGAAATATTGATCGATATTATTGCGTTGTTTGTAAATTTGTTTATCGTAGAACCAAGGGGATTTACAATTTTTTTTTGGGATGTACAACCTTTTTCATGAGGCAGTTTTTGTTTCTCCATAGCTTCTAAAACAAGGTAAAAAAAAAATAGCAGTAGCTTTTGGCAATCGTACCGTTCTTCGACTATCTACTAAAATTCATATAAATTGTGTGCCAGTTTCCATATTTTTTGGTACCACCCTCCATTTGCAATCATTATTTATTATGTAAAACATTGTACACATGAATTTGTAGTTTGACATCTTCGCCGGTTTCATATCTCTATCTTATTACTTTTTTCTTTTTGGTTAATCTATTTTTATATTTTGATACATTTTCGTTTTGTATAATAAATAAAGATGATCAAAACGATATTTATTAAGCAATTTACTTGTTTTTACAGGCTATTTTTTTTACTAATTTGCCATTTTACAAAAAAGCATCCAAACATTTTTGAATGCCGCTTAATCAAAAAAATAACTACAAAACAAACACCAAACTAAAAAATTTTTTAACACCAAGCAAATTTATTTTTCCAATTTAAAATCAGTATTGTTACACGTAGAATAATTTTTTTCCATGTTTCGATATTTTGACAAATATTTACCATTACTGGATTTTGCTTTCGTCAAATTTAAGTCATCCCTTCCAGAACAGCACGATAACATTCTCAAAAAAAATCCTGAAGCCACAGAAACTATACCTGCAATTATGAATACCAGCGCAATCTCTGGGGCAAAAAATTTTAATAAAAAAATACCTATGATGGTTAAAATAATCCCTATGATGATCAATAGATATTTATTTCTATTTTTTCTAGGTGAATTAACCCCTGCAATACGAGAACGAGATATACCCTGCATATTAGGATCAAAATAATATACCGCAAAATTTTTGCATGCTAATTTGTTTTTCCCTAGATATTGCTCAAGTGTCTTATCCAAGTCTCCTTCCATAATCTCTGTGTATTTTTCCGCAACATAGACATCACCATCACAATTATTACAATAAAATGTCAAATTTGAGTTTCTTGCCTGATTTATTAAGTTATCTTTCTTACCACCAAAATAACGATCGATTAATATTTCTTTAAGCGTTTGAGTTTTATTAAACCGCTAATTGCCGAGATCAACCGGATTATCTGTACTTCCTTTACAACTAACATAAAAACCTATTGTTATCTTATCTTGATTTTTGTCTGTCTCATTATTTTGTGTTAAGTTTTGATTGTTTTCATTATCCTTTTCGTTTTTGTCTTTAACCGCATCAAGTATTATAATCCTATTCTCATTTTTAATCCCGAGGCTTTTAAGAGTTTTCTTAAAATCAGACGAAGATATTTTTTTGTTACTACCTTTGGATTGGATTTCACAATCCTGAAATTCCACAAATTCAAACCAATTATATTTGGTTCTCAGGGCATCAATACACGCTTGAAATGTTACATTTTTGTTTATATCTAAAAAAATTTCTTTGCCGTTACTTTCACGCCAAAAATAAATTGTTATTTTTTCTTCTTTATTTCCTCCATTGTTTTGTTGATTAAAATTAAAATTCATTTTTTTCCTCCCTTCGAAAAACAAAAACTTTGTACCCAAAAAAAATTAAACATCCAACGCATTACATAATACAATAAAAAATATTATCTGTCGAGTATTTTCTTTTTAATTATAAGATATTTTATTTTCAATGACAAATTTTTTTTGATCATTATTATTTTTTTGCTTTAAGATGTCTTTTCACGTTTACATTTTCATATAATAAATTTACATCACCAAAATAAAATGATTCCAATTACACGTTTAAAATTTATTTTTTAGTACCACTTATTTTTTTTGTGCCGATTTTAAATTACATAAAAAAAGCACCCAAACATTTTTGGATGCTAAACAATCAAAAATAATTATAATCTCAAACAAAACTTTCTTACTTAATATTTATCGCTTTCAAATTCCAAATTTCTTTTGCATATTCTTTTATAGTTCTGTCACTCGAAAATTTTCCACTGTTAGCAATATTAATTATCATAGACTTTGTCCATTCGCTTTTATTTTTATACGCCAAATTTACTTTTTCTTGCGCTTTTTTATAACTATCAAAATCTCTCAAAATAAAATAATTATCTGCTCGCTCACCATTAAAACCATCTAAAAGCGAATCATATATTTCCCTAAACAAATTTTTATCTTCATCAAGTTCGCCATTAATCAACTCATCCAAAACATTTTTTACATCATCATTATTTTCATAAATATCTCTTGCTCGATAATTATTTTTTTCATACAAGTCAATCACTTCTTTTGCACTCAAACCAAAAATAAAAATATTTTTTTCTCCAACTTCCTCAAAAATCTCAACATTTGCTCCGTCCATTGTTCCCAAAGTCAAAGCCCCGTTTAACATAAATTTCATGTTTCCCGTCCCCGAAGCTTCTTTGCTTGCAGTCGAAATTTGCTCACTAATATCCGCCGCAGGAATTAATTTTTCTGCCAACGAAACACAATAATTTGGCAAAAACAAAACTTTTATTTTTTTGTTAACACGTTTATCTTTATTTATTAAATTCGCGACGCTATTTATTAATTTAATTATTAATTTCGCACGATAATAATTTGCTGCCGACTTAGCCGAAAAAATAAAAACTCTCGGCTCAATATCAAATTTTGTATCCGATTTTATTTTATTATACAAATATAAAACATGCAAAATATTTAATAATTGCCGTTTATACTCATGCAATCTTTTAACTTGCACATCAAAAATAAATTCCGGATCAACCACAAAATCATATTTATATTTTATAAAATTTGCCAGCGCGACTTTATTTTTCTTTTTAACTTTTAAAATCTTATCTCTAAAACTTTTATCCTCGATAAATCCTTCTAGCTTTTTTAACTCACACAAATCTTTTACATAACCATTTCCAATCGTTTTACTAATTAAATCAGCTAAATCCGGATTGCAATGCATAAGCCATCGTCTTTGAGTTATCCCATTCGTCTTATTATTAAATTTATTTTTATATATCTCATAAAAATCTTTT
>CAMKTI010000157.1 GCA_946415665.1 uncultured Clostridia bacterium | reverse complement strand
AATTCAGATAACGCCTCATCTTATCACCCTGGTGCTAATTGTCAAAAACCATACATACAATAGATTTTAAACAATAGATTTTAAACAATAGATTTTAAACAATAGATTTTAAAAAAAAGACTTAAAAAGACTTGACAAATAATATTTTTCTGTTTTATAATAAAAATGCAGCATTGAGTAAATTTTATTTTTGTTTAGCATGTTTATTTTGTTTAATTCGCTGTTTTGATATTAAAGGAGAGTTTAAAAATAGAAAATTCGACAGACAAAGAAAAAAGGGTAGAATTTCCAGAAAGTTGGAATATTTATGGTAAAACTTGGATTAAAAAAGAGGATTTTAAAGATAAAAATGGCACAGAAATAACTGATATAGATGGCAAAATAAATAAGTTTGTTGACTTGTTGAATAATCTTGAAGTGTCAAACTTTGAAGGTGGCATTACTAATTTTTGCTTTAGATTTCCAGATATCGTTAAAGATATTTTCGGAGCCAAGCGTGACATACTAGTAATAAAAGATGCTTTTTTTAGTAAAACAACAACTAAAAGTACAAATCCGTTTAATTATCCAAAATTTTGTGATGCGATTTTTAATTTTATAGACAAAAATTCTGGAAGTCAAGATGCAAAAAAACAAAATTATTGCTTGCTGATGGACAAGATTTTTTTTGATAGATTTGTTGGATATGATGATGCGGTAGAGTATAATAAGACAAAAGATCTTATACAAGGAAGAATTGGAGATATATTTGATGAAAATAAGTGGACACACATGCCCATGGTTAATTTAATATTTATGGAAGAATTATGTAAAAGAATTGATTCGAAGGATATTGAAAAATATTCCGTTAAATTTGTTTTAGGCAGTAAATCTAAAAACAAAAAAGATGCAAATAAATTTGATCGAGAAGAAATTTCAAAATATGGTTCTATTATTATAGATGCAAATTATACGGATGAAGAAAACAGTGAGAAAGATGATAAACCTAAGATTGAGAATCTTAACAAATTGAAGTTATCTTATTACAAGGCTTTACTAAAAAATAAATTGGATGCCAATCAATCTGACAAGTTTTTTAACAATATATCTTTTATTGATTTTAGCGAAGAAAAAAGGCAGAAAAATAAATTTACCAATATAATTTTTTTGTGTACAAACAAAAATCAATTGGAAAATAAAGATATTCAATCAAAATTGGTATCACTACCCAAAGAAATAATCGAGTCTAGTTTAAGCGCTAAAGATAAATCTAATTTATTGCAAAATTTGTATGATGAAGCATTGAAGCTCACAGAGCAACACAGCAAAATCTGTTTGAATATGGCACAAGCAACAATGAACAACTTGTCTCAACTGATCAATGCAACAGGCATAATTGACAATGATATATCTTACCTATCGGATGCTTTAAAGTCAGTATGTAATTTTGCTGTATTAAAGAATCGTTCGGATGACACATATACAAAAGTTTCTCAAGCATTTATTTCAGTCGTCCCATTAATTAACACGAGTAATTTTAATTATTTACTTGAATTACTTCGAGACGATATTGAAAAAAACCCTAACAATACTTATCTTAATGCTATAAACGAGGCAGCAAAAAAATTAGCAACTGCTCAAAAAATAAATCAGGCAACTCACAAACTTCAGTGTTTGCTTGATTTGGTAAAATGCGAAGAGAAAAAAGATGAAAATAAAAATGTTGAGATTGTAAATAAAAATATTAATAGCGATATTTTTCAATCGTTGTTTAACGCGATAGATGAATGTTATCCTTTACTTGATAATGAAAATAAATTTAACCGTGATAATTTTAGTAAACGCAATGAGTTACGTAACACATTATTTGAAAACTTTCTCAAAGTTGATAAAAATTTAAGAAACGCTCAAAATGCTTATTTGTCCATTGCAGAAAAAATAATGAAGCAAGATCAAGATACTCGAAATAAAATTAATGATGGAAATAGTGCGTGTAGTGAATTACAGTTTTTGATTAGGGTAATTATTGGTGGGCGAAAAAAATTTTCAGTAAATTCCAATAAATCTATAGTTCTCCCTGAGGATATTAAAAAATTGATTGAGACTATAGAACAATGCTTTCCTTCAAGTAACAAAGATGACAAAGAAGCAAATAACAACAATCGATATAAGTTGATTAAATATTTATTTGAATCGCTTGAAGGGCAAAATATTGACAGCGATGTTTTTATGTTGTTGTTTGATGAGATAAATAAAGAATTTCCTTTGTTATCTAAAGATAAATCGAATACGATTTTGCCGGAACTGAAAGCAGAAGAGTTGAAGAAACGAAATGAATTACTGGGCAAATTATCTAACATTTCTGTGATAGCAAATAGTAAAAAAAATAAAACTGCTCAAGGACAATACTTTGATACAGTAAATCAAATGATAAATGCTTATAAATCCAATTTTTTAAGAGAAAACACTGTTAATACAGTTATTGATAAAGATAGAAACAAAAATGGAAATGAAGACGGAAGAAAGAAGCTTATATTGGAATCTTTGATAAGAATGACTATCTTGGGACAAGTAAATTTATCGCCAGAGCCTACGAAATCTAAAGTAAAATATAAAGATATTATAGAATTGATTGATATTATAGAAAAAAGTTTTCGTTTGGATTCAGAAAATGACAAAAATAATAGGTATGATTTGATTAAATGTTTGTTTGATCAATTCCATATCATAAAAGATTTTTTGTTACCTTGTAATAAAATACTGGATGCCATTATAGAGTTCGCTAAGAACAATTTTGGACAAGCTTTCGTACTGGGAATTAATTGGATAGAAAAGGCTATCACGAACAAAAAAAAAATTACAGATTTTTTCAGTCCATCAAAAGAATCGGAAGAAAAAACAGAAGAAACGAAAGACATGATATCAGACGTAGAAAACACACAAGAAAAATCAAAAAATACACCAGAGAAAGAAAAAAACAAAAAAGCAGGGAATAAAATTTTGAGCTACAAAGAAATTTTGCCATCCCAAATAAATAATGCGGTTAACAATTACAACAAAAAACTTGAGAAAGACCAAGTTAATGAAAAATTTGATTTAGATACACAAATTTTGAACGATATAAAAAGACATAACGTTATGAAAAAAATATCTAAACTAAATAAAATAATAAATAATAATTCGCCTGATCTAAAAAATCATGTGATTGGTATCTTTGAGTTTTTATATAATAAAAAGTTTAATTTAGATAAATTTTTGTCTACTTTTCAAAACAATTATTTGAACGCAGTTGTAGATCTTATAAATATCGGAAGTAAAGTGTTAGATCAGTTTATAACAAAACAGGATGTTACAAAAGAAACCGGTGAAATCTTTAAAAAAGATAAAAATAACAATAAAAACAAAAACAACAACGACAAATTTAATCA
>CAMKTI010000156.1 GCA_946415665.1 uncultured Clostridia bacterium | reverse complement strand
CTTTGGTCAAGAGAAATATTATTGACATAAAAATAAAAAAATCCTAAAATCAAGATAATAAACGTAGATGCATAAAATATTTTTTTCATCTTGCCGCCTCCATTTTAAATAATAATTTGTTATTTTATTTTTGTTTTATATACTGTCTACACAAAAAAAGTTCAAAATAATTATAAATAGATAAAGATACAACGAACATAAATAGAAGCGATGAAAGCATCAAGAGTTTTAGCATAGCAAGCGGCGATACCGTGCCAACGTTCAAAAGCAAAAAAAGTATTCTCAATAATATGTCTAAAACGGTAAAGTGTACAATCATAATCACGCTGTTTAAGTCTGTTACATTTTGGAGAAATAACTGATTTCCTGTTTCGTTTGGCGATATAAGACAAAATTTCGTTAGTATCATAAGCGCGATTTGCAAAAACTAACTTCACATCGATATTTTTGATCAACTGGATAGCTACCTAACAATCGACCTGCGTTTCTTGTATTTTATTTTATAACTTATTCTCCTTATTTCTCTTTTTTTGTGTAGACAGCGTCTAAATTTTTTCACGTAGACACTATCTAACAAAAAAATCGAAAAGAAATATCATAGATATTGACAAAATATTTTTCGTACTTTATAGTATAAGTGAGAGTTTTGTAGGATCATGAAAATAATTTTAGTAGATGATTTATTTTTAGAATATTTGCCGCCGACGTCGGATTATATTTTTAAAAGGATATTTGGTGATCCAAATAATCTTTATGATATTTTGGCAGATTTTTTAAAGGCTGTGATAACTGATTTGCAGAATTATGAATTGGAAAAAATAACTTTGAGGGACATGCATGTCTTGCCAAATTTACAAGATGATAAATTTTGTGTCTTGGATGTCATGGTTGAGCCGAACAGCGGGAAATTAATTGACATTGAAATTCAGGTTATAGACCGTCAGGATATGTAAAAAAGAACTTGTTTTTATTTGTCGCGTTTGATAAGTTCGCAACTGCCATCAGGCGGTCGTTATAAAACGATTAAGCCAACGATTGCAATTATTATTACGAAACATAATTGGATTAAAGACAGCCAAAATTATCATAATGTGTATAGATTTTTTGACAAAGATAATAATTCATCTTTTGGTGATACGATGACAATTCACACGGTTGAATTGACGGAGCTAAAAGATGATGATGTAAAAACAAATTTATATAACTGGATAAAATTTTTTAACGCGAAATCAAAGGAGGAGTTTAAAATGGCAAGTGACACGAGTGAAGCAATTGCAAAAGCTGTTAAAAAAGTTGAGGAATTGAGTCTTGATAAAGACGCCAGACTCGAAAACTAATATGCCTTTAAAAGAAGCTATGAGGTTAAGTAATTTGGATTTTTCTTATAAAAATCAAGTTCAGAAAGAATTAGATGAAAAAGGAATAAAATATGTTGAGTAAAAAAAAATTAGCTTGTGAGTTTAAAAATTACGCCACTGAGAAAAATCTTGGAGGCAAATTTTTGTGTTTAAAAGTTATTTTGTAATATAAATCAAAATGAAGTGAATTCAAAAAGTAATTTAGTTTCTTGGCAAACATTTTTTTATGTTTTATAATATAAATAAGCTGAATCTTAAAGATTAAGCTCGAATATAGTTGTTTTTTTATGAAATTTATTTTTATTGCGGTGTTAATTTTATTTTTGTTTTATTTTTTAGGAGGAAGATAAAAATGAAAAAGAATGAAAAGGGCTATATAGAAGAAAGTCTTGCTGAGGTAGAAAAATATTTGGATGAAGTGAATAATAAAAATCAATTGAATGAAGAATTTGAGAAATATTATTTAGAAAAACGACAAGATATAAAAAACGATGTAATAAAAACGGATTGGTATAAAGAACTGAGCCAAAAAGTTAAAGACATTTTAGATGGTTCAAAGTTTTATAATTATGAAAAAAAAAGTATCGACGAGAGTGTGACGTGGAAAGCGGAGGAAAAAAAAAGTACTTATACTATTGGGTATAAAGGTAGTTTCAGTATCCAATTTCCTGCTATATTAACTCAATTGTGTAAAATTTATGAAGTTAAAATCGAAGATAAAATTTGTAATAAGTTGGGTAGTAATTTAGGTCGGACATTTGAAATATCAGCTGAGGCGAAAATAGACGATGAAATACTAACAGTTGAAGAAAATACAAAAATGGAGCTTAAATGGAAGAAGCAAGATAATCTTAAGAATGAATTAGAAAAAGCGTGTCAAGATTTATTAACTACATTGCGTAAAAAAATAATGGAAGAGCACAAAGATAAATTTAATTTTTTTGAATCATTGCCTAATAATGCGAAAAGTTGGAAATGGGACGATGAAGCAGTTTATGATTTGGTTTCCAAATTAGACGAGTTCAAGTTGCAGTCTAGAAAAATGCTTTTAGACGAATTCAAAAAAAACAATGAAGCCGGTGATTTTGATGCAAAAATTGTAAAGCCAGAGCCGCAGTTATTCAACTTACTTGAAGATGCAAATTTAAAAACATGTTACTTGAAGATGCAAATTTAAAAACATGTATTGATGAGTATAAGAAAAAATCTTTGGCAGAACGGGAAAAAGATCCGCTGAGAATGATATTTCGTTGGAATCGTAATGCAAAAAACTATAATTTGAATAGTATAATTAAAAACAAAACTATTAAACTATGGTTTGAGGATTCCATGAAGAAAACTCCCAAAGAAAATAGGCAAGATATTTATTTTGTTTTGCTTGAGCTATTTGGAAAAGATTTTGAGTTCGGTGGGGAATATGATGGGGAAATACCGAAAGCTAAACTTTGGGATAAAGTTAATGAACAAGAAGTAAGAAACTGGTATAAAGAAAATAAAATTCAAACAGATCTGTTTCCTGATTTGAAGATAGAAATCGAAGATAGTTTAAATAAAAATAATTTTAACTTTACAAACATTATTAATCAAAATCGTTCCAAAAGGACAAGAAAAGAACCCAAAACATCGAATTTGGGTTACAAAATTGGTTTAGTTTTGGACATTTTAGCCACAGCGTTATTTATTTATCTAGCCATAAAAATAATTTGGTTGTTTTGTCTTTTCCTAGTAATTACTCTGCCGGTTGGAATATTTTGCGCAATAAAATTATGTCGGTCTTGTTTAAATTCTTGTGATAACAAAATTAAATTGCCTTATGAAAATGGTAATGATTCTCTGTCTTCTGAAATACACGAATTTGAAGACATGCCAATTCAAGGTGAGTATGTCGGTTACTATAAAAATTAATTCTCTTGTTCGCTATATTTAATTTCTCGTCTTTCCAATTCATTTTCAATTTGTTCTTTACAACTAACATCAACTTTTAATATTTTCATTGCTTCATCAACAGACATTTTTGTCGCTAAAACCAGATTAATCACCCCTTCTATTTTGCTTTTAATTTCACCTTCCTTAATACCTTCTTTCTTGCCTTCTTTAATGCCTAGTTT
>CAMKTI010000155.1 GCA_946415665.1 uncultured Clostridia bacterium | reverse complement strand
AATAAATCTTTGATGAGTCACACCACACTCTCTATAATCCGACGGTAAATCCATCCACGAAGATCCTGTTTTAAGTATCCAAATAACTGCATTGATAAATTTCCGATTATCTTTGGCTATACCTCCACGTTGTCCAGGCTGACCTGCCAGGTGCGGTTTTATTAGCTTCCACTTTGTATCACTTGTATCAAATTTATGATACAGCTATTTCTTCATTTTTTTTGATGATTTTTTATTTTTCTCTATTACATTTTATTCTACAATTTATTCCTATTTTTTCTCGTGTAAACAACATCTAGCAAAGTTTTTGCTTATTATGAGAAGCTTGATTCTATTTTTATTTCTACTATTTTTTGCGTTTTTATGTTTGATTCGCTTTTTATGTAAACGACACCTAAATTAATTTTTTGATCAAACTCCAACCAATTTTTAATGTAGTTCCGTTCATTCTTTTTCTTGAATATGTACCACGTTGTTATATGATTCATAGTTTCAATCCGATATCACCAACACATTCTTGATATTTGATCGATCAATCATTTTTTGCGGTGTACTGCTCATTTAAATTTTGACGTCCTTGTATAAACGCGATGTTTAAGGTTTAAGGTCAAAAAATACATTTAAGCGCAATAGATTGTATGATTTTTGACCATTCGCGCCAGATAATAAAATGAGACGTTATCTGAATTAGTGGCAATGTTGCTGAACAAACACAGAGACAGAGGATAAGTTTGATGCTGCATCAAATACACTAATAATTTCATTTGTTAAACTCTTGCTTTTCATGTCTATAATTATTTTAACTTTTGTTTACTTATAGGATTTCAAAGCGAAAACGGCCACACATTACGGAAGGTCTTATCAATCCTTCATATCCAAAAAAAACTATACCATTTCTGGTATAAAAGTCTTTTTGCCGTCATCTCAACCTAATGACATTGATTAAAACAGTATCTATATTTTTGTTTGGTATAATGAACGGCTGCAAGCAATAAAATATTTATATAAAAAAAGGTGGCGTTATATAACTTTGAAAAGAAATAATTTTTTACACGGGGTAATTGTTGGCGTATTTTCATTTTATATATTTAATACAATTTTTATGAGCAGCGATATTTTGGCATTTAAATCCATTATAAATCCAAATTTCAAAATCTCGCAAATTTTTAGCGTTCTAGATAAATATTATATAAACAAATATGACAAGCAAGACGCTGAAAATTCTATGTATCATGGCATTTTAGATTCACTTGGTGACCCTTACACATGTTATATCGATAAAAAAACTCTTTCTGAGTTTACACAACAAATCGAAGGAAGTTATGTTGGAATTGGAGCTGTCGTTTCTGTCGATGACGAAGACGATTGTCTTGTAATTATTTCTCCATACGAAAATATGCCGGCAGCAAAAGCAGGAATTTTGCCTGGCGATAAATTACTTGAAGTTAATGATATTAAAGCCTCGAAAAATAATTACGAAGCGATTATAAATATGCTCCGTGGAGAAACTGGAACAGCTGTTAAAACAAAAATTTTTCGTCCGTCAGAAAATAAAACTTTTGAAATAAGTATTATGCGTGAAAAAATAGACATTCCAACCGTGCTTCACAAAGTTTTTAATAAAAATATTGGTTATTTGCGAATTACGAGTTTTGATAGAAACACACATGAGCAGTTTTTAGATGCTTACAAGTCTATAGCAAAAAATAATTTAAAAGGATTGATTGTAGATTTGAGAAATAATCCCGGCGGATTATTAGATGTAGTTGTCAAAATTGCGGATGAATTGGTTCCAAAAAATTGTATTGTTTACACAGAAGATAAATCCGGCGAGAAAAAATATTTTTATTCTGACGATAATTATATTCAGCTACCTTTAGTAATTTTAATAAACAAAAACAGCGCTAGCGCATCAGAAGTTTTAGCAGGCGCAGTAAAAGATTTAAAACGTGGGAAATTAGTCGGAACAAAAAGTTTTGGCAAAGGTTTAGTCCAAAATTTATTTAATTTAAGCGATGGCAGCGCTATAAAAGTCACCGTAGCAAAATATTATACACCGGCAGGAATTTGTATTAATGGAACAGGAATCGAGCCAGATTGTAAAATAGAATTGGCGCCAGAAAATCAAGACAAATTAATTTCGAGTTTAAATTTAAATCAAGATTTGCAACTTAAAAAAGCGATAGATTTATTAAACAAAAATTAGATTCTTAATTGGTTGATACGAACAAGAATAGTTTTTAGCAATAAAAAAAGCCCATGCTAAAAAACGTGAGCTTTTTTGTTGATTTATGTTACAATAAAAAAATTTTGTTGATTTAATTTTAAATTAAATCTCAATATTTCTTTTGTTTAATTCTATCTTAATATTATTGTTCTTATCTTTGGTAATTTTTAACACCGAATCTTTTTTATTATCATCATCAATATTTTTTTCGTTAAAATAAATATCATAGGCTTCATAAAATTCTTTAAGATATTTCCAGGATAAGTTGACTAATTGATTGTGAAACTTTTTAGCATAGTCGTCAATTACGTACCGACTCCATGGTTGCCATATAACCACTGCAACAACAAAATATAAAGCAATAATCGCGATGGCGGTATAAAAAATAAAATTTGATATTGCCATAAAAAAAGATACTATCAATGCTCCTAATGAAGCATAGTAAAAAAGTAAACCTAAAATTAATATGATTGGCTCAAAGCATAACTTATAATTTCTTTTTGTATTATGGATATACATGCAACCTATAATAATCCCGTAAAGTACACCAACACCTGATAGAATCATTAATAAAGTTCTTATTACATCAACAAATGTATTTCCGTAATATTTAACAAAACAATAATAATCATCAATGTCACTTTTTATCTTATCAAAAACTTCCTTTTCACCTTCTCCATCTTTGCAGAAGTAACAGCGAATCGAACTAAAATCACTATAAATCTCTTTTAATTGTTCCTTTGCCAACTCTCTTTTTTTTTTTTAGATCGCTACTTAAAAGCATTTTATATTCACCTCCTAACAAATAACTCATCGATAATTATAAAATAAAAATATTTGTTTATCAAGATACATTTTATTATTTGCACAAATATTTTTTGCCAAATATAATTTCAAATTAATTTCCAGTTTGAGTTTAAGTCAAGATTTGCAACTTAAAAAAGCAATAGGTTTATTAAGCAAAAATTAAATTTTTAGTTGATGGAAGCAAATGAAAATAATTTTTAAAAATAAAACAAGCTCACGTTAAAAAAAATGTAATCTTGTTTTGTTTTTTTAGGCAGTGTTCACATAAAATAAAAATAGATTGACTGAAGAGAAAAAAATGATAAAATGGAGAAATGAAACTGAAAAAGGCGCAATATAAAAAGCTAGAGAGATTAATGCCGATAGCGAGAAAACCGGCGAAGATATTAAATTACGAACTTACGTGTGTGATGCTTTACATAATAAGGAATGGGCACAAATAGATGGCACTACCAAAAAATATGAAAACTGGCACACAATTTATATGAAATTTAGTAGATGGTCGAAGA
>CAMKTI010000154.1 GCA_946415665.1 uncultured Clostridia bacterium | reverse complement strand
CTCCTTAAAAAAAATTTTGTTTGCTACTTGACAAACAAAAAATTTTGGTTTACCATTGAAAATGAATTTTGATTTTTAGTAATAAAATCAAGCTTATGAAAATTTTATTTTTTGCCTGATAAACAAAAATTTAGCAATTATACTCATAGCAGATAGTGGATGAAACGACGTTGGATTAAATGCTACACTTCTTGTTTGTCATTTGTTACTTTTGTTACTTTGTTACTTCGTTTGTTTTTTTCCGTCTTTGTCGAGACTGTTTGGTTTTATAATGTAATGTGTTGGAATGTTGTAATGCTTATTTTTTTGAGGAGGTTATTAGTGTTATGTTTAATAATAGTGATTTTTTCAATGGTACCAATCTTAACAGTGGGTTTTTAAATCAAAATGTTAGCACTGCCGGTGAGAATTCAATCAATAACAGTAGAAATGTGGTGCCAAATAGAACACATGGTAGTTCAACAGAGTATGATAAATCAAATAATAAGATAATGAAGTTTCCGGTAGAAAAATTTGCTGGCATCGAAATTAAAACTTTGACTCAAAATCCGCAAAAACGTGTTTTAAAAGAAAAAACAGATGGTATCCCGATAGATTATATTTTGCAGCATACGGATATGAAGCTAGACAAAGATAAAGCATATTTAACCTTAAACAAACGTTTGCGCCAACTGGCAAATGAAATTCCAACAGAAGTCAGCAATTATGAAAATGATAAACAAACTTTTTATAAAAATCAATTGTTTAAAAATAAAGTTTTAAAATTTATGCCTGTTTCTTTTGATAGATTAATAACTTCGATTAACTCTAGTGTATTATCCATAAAAGATGTAACTGTGCAAAGATGCTTTCAAGATTGCTTAAATCAATATGCACAGAAAGTAAAAAATGTGTCACAAAACTTCGACAATATGCTCAATGATATAAAAGTAAATTCTGGAGACATTGCTGATAAACTTGGTGATTCTGCTATGATTCATTAATTATTGGAAAGGCAAACATCAGATTTAGATGAGTGGAGTAAAGGATTGTTGCATTGTATTCCTGAAACTAATGCATCAAACTACGCTAAGCAATTGATTGCCATTAAGGCTGATTATAATTCGTACTGTAATGCTATTAATCAATTCAATCAAAATATAAACGGGCAAAACTTTAATAACAGTTCTAGTATTATTAGTCTATTTGTTAATAATTTATTGTCATTAAGTCAACAGTGGTGGACGTTTCAGAATCAAAGTAAAAATTCTTTGTGTCAGGATGTAGCTAATTTACTATCAGACGCGAATAACAACGAATTACTAATGCAAAAATGGCAAGATTTTTACAATTTGATAACCTGTGGCAATTTGGTTAATCTAACGGAAAAAAATTGGCGTATCGTTTCTGATTTTTGGGATGAATTTTACAAGTCGATTGGCAAATTTGTTGTTGGTGATAAATCTAATACAAACGATCGTTTAAAATGCTTCGTAGATATTTATAAAAATAGTTTTTTATTGCGATATAATGTCGCAGCACTTCAATATTTAGCAAATAATATTCAAGCTATTGATACAGATAAGTTGAATAGTGACCTTAACGAGTTAGAAAAATTACATGATCGAGAAGTTTTGTTAAAACAAAAGAGAAATGCTACATTTGATATTAGCCAAACCATAAGATTTTATTTTAAAAATTATAGTGAGAACAATAACAATGAACTTAATGAAGTTTATGAAGGTATGCTTTTCGATGGATGTAATGGGTGGGTTCCTGGATTTTATGAAAATGGCAGATATATAGAGGGCTTTTTATTACTTTGGGATCCTATTGATAATTCAACTATCAAGATTACGGAAGATGAATTAAAAAATTGTGAATTTCCAACTGTTGGAACAGAAAATCCGTTTGGTAAATGCTTTGCGAATGCAATAAATGCCATGTTTTTACATGTGCCTGCTCTTTATTTGTATTTTAAAAAATTAGGAGAAAAACTTGTAAGTTTACAAACAGGCAACATTAACAATGGACAATTAAATGAAATAAAAAAGAAATTCCCCTTCGCATATGAGATGGCTATGTATGTTTATTCTTTAGCTAATCCTGGTAATCAAAAGTGGGTACCAATGGGAAATTTTTATGACACACTTGCTAAATTAGATGAAAGTTTTTCAACTTATGCTGCTCCTACAAATAGTTACTTGGATTTTTTAATACAACGCTTAGATCAAGAGTTAAAAGTATCTTGCAATCTTGGAAGCAAAGTAAATATGGATTATCAAAATAATGCAGAATCAAATTATTTGCGTCGTTTTTACAATTCAGAAGTTAACATTTTGAAACTAGATTCTTCACCCATTCAAAAGTTATTAAATACGAAAAATATTCTTTTTAAATATCATGATACTTGTATCAGCTCTAACATAACATTGCCAAGGGAAATACAGTCAATAAATACAATAAGATTTGATTTGTTGAATCAATTGGATAAACAAAAATATGGCAATGAAATATCTCTAAAAAATATGTTAGTACTGAAAAATGCTTATGAAATATCTAACGATATGCGATGTTTTATATGTAGTCAAGAAATAGCAGTTTCACTTACTACTGCACGCTGTGTTTTTGATCAAAATTCAACTATTGTACCTCTTATAATTGATCGCAGGAAAAGCACTAGTGTTTTGTCTTCAGGTGACAATTCACAAAATGATATTCGAACTAAAGTACCATTCTATGTTAAATCTGGAAATTCCTATTTCGAGTTGGTTTCTATAGAAGTTCTCGCCGGAAACAGTGGACAAGACGGACATCTATATTCATTTATAAAAGATCCAAAAACGGATTCTTGGTATAAATTCAACGATGCATTTGGAGGAGAGAAAGCAAATTCAGAAGCCCTAAAAGATCCTATTGAAAAAACAGGCTATATATATCTTTATCAGAAGTGTAGCGAAAAAAAATATAATGAGCATAAAAATAACGTGCTTTGTGAGGATATTTCTGAAGTATCTTTCGAGCCGGATAATTCGGGGATTACTAAATCTCCGCTTTATGCAAACGATACAAACGGAGATTTGCAAAAAAATGACATGAATAATATTGATTCGGCTATTAATAGTTTGAAAAAACATTGGCAAGATCCTGTTATGGGTATTCTTGATAAAAACGGAAAATTATTATTAGAAGACATTAATCCACAAACTAAAAATTTTAATATTTGGTTTTTCTTGTCAAGTATGGTTTTGTTTGCGATTGATATTTTGGTCGCTATCTTATCAACTTCAGTATTTAATTATTTATCTATTGTTTTATTTGTTGTCGGTTTGTTTTTATTCTTTCTAAGTTTTAAATATCGCTGTTTTAATTACTTTTTTAAAAAATACTTTGCGTGTTGTTTTCCTATGAGCAATGATTTCAGTGAGTATGAGCGCACACTAAATACAAACAAAAACAATAAATATCCAAATATGAGCGACTCTATGGAGAATAATATAATCAAATAAAAAAAGCATGAATTTCTATTTCATGCTTTTTTTACTTTGGCAACTTTAAAATTTTGCCGGCGTAAATTTTATCTGC
>CAMKTI010000153.1 GCA_946415665.1 uncultured Clostridia bacterium | reverse complement strand
AATTTATCTTGATTGAGAAAATATGCAGAATTATCATTAGCAATAGGCGCGCATGCGCTAACATCATTCACAAAAGACTCAAACGCAAAAGGCATACAAACACTCAACACCGCCATCCTTAAAAAATTTTTTTCATTAATCCACTCTTGATTTGCTAAATCCTGATTAAATTTTATTTCAGCATTTTGATTTTTACTCTGATTTGGATCATTTCCGTTGATAATATTTATATCTTTATTATTGTTATTATTGTTTTCTTTCATTTCTCGATTTGCGAAATCCTGATTAAATTTCATTTCCACATCTTGATCTTTACTCTGCTGTGGATCATTTTCGTTCATTTTCTAACACTCCTTTTTTTATGTAAAGCAAAAATTTTTCAAATCAAAAAACGAACACACATAAATATTGTAAACCACAAGAATATTGTTTGTCAATATTTTTTTAGATAAAAGATATATATATGAAAAAATCGTACATGTTATTTAATTAAAAATTCGTCATCATCCTCTTATTATATCACAAAAAAAATATAAAGCAACATATATAAAAAAATTATCCCCTTTTTATTTCATACCTTTTACATAGATAAATACTCATTACACATAACATTTTTTTCGCAAAAAATAAAAGTGTTCCATTGAGATACTTTATAAACTAAAACTATAAAATATCTTTCCGAAACACTTTTGTTTTATAGCTAAATTTTTACATATCAAAAATAATTTTTGAACAAAGATTTTACGCCATTATAAATTGCCAACGCTGTTTTAAATCTATATTCATCGCTGGATAATTTATTAAATTCATCTTGGTTGGTAATAAAACCAATTTCACATAACACCGCCGGAATTTCTGTATTTTTAATTACATAAAAATCATTTGATTTTACGCCGCGATTAAACGATTTTAATTCATCAAGCAAATTTTTTAACACCACATCACCCAAATCACGTGAACAAAAATTTTTATTTACCCTATTATTTTGCTCGCAATAAAAAACTTCTGTTCCATTTGCATCAGGATTACTTGGCGATGAATTTATATGAACCGAAACAAATAAATCTCCCACATCATTTGCGATTTTAACTCGCTCACTTAACGAAACTTTTTTATCACACAATCTTGTCGCATAAACTTTTATATTCCCTCTATCAAAATCATTATCGAACAAACTTAAAACTTTTTGTGTGATATCAAGCGTCAAATCTTTTTCGTTTAATTCATTATTTCTGGTTCCTGTATCATTTCCGCCATGTCCCGCATCAATTACTAATATATTTTTATATTTTTCTTTTGGATTCACAGCTTTTATATAAATATTTTTTTCATCTTCATAAACATCATAGGCAAAAATTTTATTTTCATAAATTATTATTTCGCTATTTTTTATTTCTAAACATGAAAAATAATCGTTTCTAATAAAAAATTTTCCATCGCCATAATTTTTTTCTAAATCACAACCAAATTTAAATACATATTTTTTATCATCATAAACATCATTTTCTGTCACTTGTTTTAAATCAATAAAATTATTTTCTTTTTTCAACGCGATAACATTATTTTCACATGAAATATTTTTGCAGTTGCATTTCGTTTTCTTTAATTCGATTTCAATCTTTCCTGTTGATTTACTTAAAAAATAATCAACACCATCTTCTAAATCAAAAACAATTCGAGCGATTTTTTTTGGTTCAAGTTTATATTGCGAAAATCTTACATTTTTTAAAAGCTCATTTTTCAAATTAACTATATCCACTTTAAAATTTTTCTCAACTTCACAATTATCAATATCGATTGCTAATCTATTTCCCGGCAAAAAAATTTCTCTTACAAAATCTATTTTCCCGCCAAAATTTATATTGCCATCCGTTTCGATTAAATATTTATCTTCATAACTATTTTTTTTCCTGACAGCAATCAATTTACAATTTTTATTTTTCTCTACATCTTTTTCGTCATCTTTTTTATTTTCATTTTTTTTATCATCAACTTTTTGCTCATGAGATATATTTTCATTTTGCATTTCTTTTTTTTGATTAATAATTACTTTTCTTTCATCTTTTCCATCTTCCCATTCGATTTCAAAACCAAATGTTTCGCCAATAAATCTTACTGGAACCATTAGTTTTTCATTAATTAATGTTGCTGGTGACAATAAAATTTTTTCTTCACCATTAACTTTTGCAACTGTTTCATTTACCGTTAATAAAACATGTGTATCATTTTTAGAAATTAATAATTCCTTAGCATCGCCTCGCCATTCCAAATCAGCATTAAATTTCTCCAAAATTTCCCTTACTGGAACCAAAACACAGTCATTAATAATAACTGGATTCGTAGGCAAATTTTTTATTTCTGTGCCGTCAACAAATAATTTTATGGTTTGCGACTTACAAAAAATTTTTTGCGAACTCAAAAAAAATATTAAAACCAAACAAAAAAACAATTTTTGTTTCATAATTGAAAAATCCTCCGACGTTTTCTTTTATAATACGACTTTTTTTGCTTATTTGGTTTAATATTTTTTTAAAATTATATTACAATAATAAAAAATAATTTTTTTAAGCGATGTTTATGTAAACACAAAACGATTTCAAAACATAACATTTATGAGATTTTTTTAAATTACCTATTGACAAATAAAAATTTTTGTTTTAAAATAAACAAGGAGAGAATTTGATGGCGTCGGAATTTGATGGCGTCGGAATTTGATGGCGTCATTTTTTTGTTAATAAATCCGATGTGAATTTTAATTTTTTTTGGGAGTGGTAAAACATGATGAATGAAAACGATGGAAATAAAATCACCATAAATTTTAAAAGGGCAAGTGGAGAATCTGCTGATTTAATTGTAAAAAAAACTGATAAACCAATTGATATAATTCAGCAATTGAAGCAAAAATGGCCTAATTTCAAAGTGGATCAATTAGTTTTTAATGGTAACAACGTCTTGAATAGTGAAAAAACCTGGTCGGAACTGACAAAAGAAAATAATATTATGGTTTATGTTTGTGGTTTGGAAAGTTTAATTACTGTGCATTTTAGTAAATTAGGAAAAGAAGAGGAAAAATTAGATGTATACGTTAGAAAAGATGATAAAATATGCGATATAATTTCGATTCTAGAAGGCAGGTTTATAAATTTTGAGGTTGCCCAATTAAATTTAAATGATAACTTACAATTATTGTGGCGGAGCCAAGATGGCAAAATTAATGCCAAAACCTGGGGAGATCTTCATGTTGATAAAAATGATATTGCTGTTGTTGTTGGGGGTAAACAAATAGATAAGTACTACGATTCAAATAAAAATAATATAGATTTGGAAGATAGATCAGAAAACAAGACAGTTGTAAATTGGAAATTCATATTCTCTAGCTCTCCGTTTTTGGTTTTAACTTTACTAGCTTTGATTTTGCAGTGGCATATTGCTTTTGTAATTAGTTTTCTTATTATTAATTTGGTTTTAGTTGCGATTGGATTGTGGCCAAAAATAAGAACTTGTTGTCCAAGAAAAATTTCATCCTCTTATGAATCTGAAAATCAAAATCCAAGTGAGGACAACATTTCTCAAAATCTAAATTTAGAGCAAGGTTATCAACAAAATCAGAATATAAATTTTCAATAAGTAGTAGACATTCACTCTTAACAGAACCTATTTTTCAATTCAAAAAAAGTAATAAAATAAAGCAAAAAAAATTTAA
>CAMKTI010000152.1 GCA_946415665.1 uncultured Clostridia bacterium | reverse complement strand
AAAGTAGAAGTTTACAAAAGCGGAGTTCGTTTTCATACAATAGCGATGATAATGGACAAGTATTCTGGTAATCAAAAATCCAAGGGAATTCTGTGGATTGTCCCATTGTTCTTAGCAGGTTCAAATATATCTTTGAAGAATGTAAAACTTGTAACTTCAGCGGTTAATACTTGCAAATCACAAACCGCGATAACTGCTGAAACCCAGGAAGTATACAATCGTAAATATACGCTTGAATTAATAGAAGCGTTTGACAATCTTCTAAATAAATTGACAAAATTAAAAACAGCTGTAGAATCAGGCGAGAATGATAAGTACAAGATCGAAGACATAGAAAAAGTTTGTCAATTTTTAGATGATATAAAGGGAAAAATAGGTGATGATGCAGATAAAATTGCTAGTAGTATCTATAAATCTGATAGAGCCGGAACTGATTTGCCAGCAACTATTGATCGTGTTAGTTCAGGAAAAGTTAAAACTTGGGCGTTGGCGTTTGCTGGATATAAAGATAACGACAGATATGATTTAATAACAGACGATAAAAAACGAAATCCAGTTGATATTTTTTTTGGTGATAGTATAAATACACGAAATAGTTCCGGTTTGAAAACGTTGATAGGAACTAATCAACTTGAAAATATAAATAAGCAGTTTATATCTAAGTTAAAAAATAAAGATTTTAGCAAGGAATTAAGAGATAGTGGTATTAAAAGTAATTTTGGATACAGTTATTTTTTATCTTACTTTGTTCAGGCGCTGCTGCAAATTGTCCTTATCGATAATGAGAAAATGTTAACGTATATGGATCGTGCTATTATAAAATCAAATTGGGATAAATTTCTTCAAGAATTGTCGGATCCAGATTTAAAGAATATGTTTGATGAGTACAAACCCGACGAAATTGAAGATTCGCGTTGTCCTTATAAATTTGTTGATTTTATGCTAAATAAATTATTAGGAAAAGAGTTAATTAAAAAATTGAGAATAAATGAGAAAAGATGTAAAGGTTACGCTGAAGGGTCAATTTCTATAAGCGAATCTCTTTCGGAGGCTGATCATGCAAATCAAGTAATCACCATGGGATTTGATCATAATTTAAATAATTTGACTTACAATAATTCTTTATTTTTGGGTCAGGGAAATTTTGTTTATGCTTCTGCTTGTAATGCATGCCAGGATATGAACAATGATTTGAAACGAAAATTACAGTTGTTGGAATTTGAGTTAAAAACAAAAAAGATAAAGTTAGATCAAAGTGAATATACAATAAGCGATGAGTATAAATTTGGTCGTATACAGGAAGTCAAATACAAGTATGAAAAAGATCCCAAAACTGGTAAGAAAACAAGGACTGATGAAATAGAAAAAATAGAATACAAAGTGCCAAATGATTACGATACTGATATATCGGCTGAAGATCTTATGGAATTGGTATTAAAGGTTCAAAGCATAGAAAAAGATTTGGAAGATGAGTTTAACAAGGCTATATCTAATTTTAATAAAGATAAAGATGAAAATGAAGATAAAAATGGAAAAGCAAAACTTTTTTTGGATGCCCTAATTAAGTTTCAAAAGGTAGGCATATTATTAGAAAATAATCAAATTCAATCCGTCCTGGAAAATAAAAATATAGTAAGAGCGATATTTAATGTTGTAAATAGTGATAATTGTGATGCCAAATATACTAGCGTATATAGTTGGTTTATAAATGGTTATAAAAATGTTGTAGAACAGATTGATCTTGAATTTTTAAAATTGGATTTACTCACTGCCGATGGTGCACGTGGTTTATTTAATAGAGAAGAATATACAAATTTTCAAATTAACGCTGATGATACAGCAAAGTTGTTGCTGACATTGTGGAAGATAAATGCATTTGATGAAACGCTAATCGAGGGAATAAATTCAAATCCAGATATTATTCAAAAAATGTTTGCAAAAGACAAAGAACGTACAAATCAAATCATAATAAAATTTCTAGGTCGGTTTAATGACGCAATTATACGAAATATAAATTTAGCTGACGATAACTTATCAGATAATCAAATCAATGAAATTTTTTATACCAAACATAAAATTCTTTTGAAAGAACAAATTCAGTCAATTGATTGTTCTAAACTTAACATTTTATCTATCAAAATATTATTCAAAGATCATTTAGCAGACATATCACAACATAATGTTGAGACTTTTTCTAATATCGCGCTTGAGGAATTAACTCCATCTACACTCGCAAACTTATTAAAACAAGATAATAATTTGAATTTCACCAAGCACAAAAATTGGTTAAAGAATTTATATCTGGATGATCTGTATTACCAGTTAAACAAAACTCCAAAAATATTTATTTCTTTTGTTGCTAAACATATGGAGAATTTTTCAGACGACCAAATTTTATCTCTTAGAAAGTATGTATTTCAAAAATTTGAAAATGACAACTCAAATTTAGAAGCCGATGCCAAAAAAGTTTTAAACAGGCTGAAAGAAATAGAAAAAAAAGGAGATTTAGAAAAAAATATTGTCAAGATAATGTCAATCAAAAGAATAGGGCAGTATGGAAGACAGATTCTAGCAACGCTAGTTCATATTTATCAAAAATCACCTGATGATCTAAAAGCATTGTTATCTTATTTAATTGAGCACAATGAGGCGTTCCGTATAAATGTTGATGAAACATTTGATTTGATACTTAGTTTAACAGTTGACAAATTTAAAGAAAAAATCTTTTCTAATTACGAAGCTATGTATGAAAAACTCAGTGAAGATGATAAAAAGAAATATAAAAAACTTGACAATAATGGCTTAGGGAATTGCTTCTTGAACATGCAAAAAATGCTCAAAGATATTCTAAAAGAAGACAAAGACTCAAATGATATCAGTAAAGGAAAGAATATTAATTATCTATGTTTGTCAAAATTACCAATGACAACTGACTCTATAATAAAGTTGCAGGATCTTTCAGGTCTTTTATCAGAGAAACAAATTCAAAGCATTAATATAAGCAACAAAAATTTTGAGCTTGGAAGTTTATATTCTCTTTTAGATAGATTTGGAAATAAATTGAAGTATGAACAATTTCATAATTTGATTTCGAATTTTAATAGTACAGAAACAAAATTATTAAGTGGCTATGGCAATTATCCCAATAAAAATGATAACATAAGTTCGGGTATTCTAGCTAAAATTGCTCTCATAAGTAATTTTATTAATGAAAAAGAAAAAGAATTTCAAGATAAATATTCTGATATAGATGATAAGTTCGGGGACACTAAATTAGAGCTTGATTGTGTCATTAATGCATTTGCCGTACAAAAATATCCTGGCATTAATGAAAAACAACTGGAATACTTTAAAAACAATACTCATAATCGCGAGCTTTATGAAAAAAGTGATGATGCAGAAAACGTCAATAATGATTTGAAAATTGGTAAAGATGATGACCAAATACTCCATAAACTACAAGATTTAAATAATGAATTAAACGACAAAATAAACGAATTAAAGGCAAAGGTAGAATTAAATAATAAAATAAATGAAAATGAATTAAAGGAAAAAATAGAATCAAACAAGATTGGCATTGATGATATTAAAAAAGAATTAGAGAAAATTGACATTGATGATGTTACCGATAACGTCCTCAATAACGTTGTTCATAATGTTATTGGTAACGCTAAAAAAGAATTAGAAGGGATAAAATTACAAAATGAATCTAGGGAAAAGACAGAA
>CAMKTI010000151.1 GCA_946415665.1 uncultured Clostridia bacterium | reverse complement strand
ATATTAAAAAAATCAATTTCTTACTTTGTTTGATTTTTAGTTTTGTTTTTTTATTCAGCAGTGTTTTTCCAGTTGAAGCTGCAATGCATGTGAATATGTATGAAGATATAGTATTGGAAAAGTTTTTAGGTTCAAAAGATCGAGAGAAGGCAATAATCGCGTGTAAATTTACCTACCTTACAGTAGATGATGGTGAACGAGAAGTTATTTGGGCAATTGAGAATATAAACGCCTGGACAAAGGAAAAACTAGTAGGTGGCTATTACTATTGCTGCAGTAAAACTAGTTATGAAATCAGTAAGGATGGTTCAACTGCAAAAATTTTTGTGACTATAGCCGAATACTGGGAAATAGATGAATGGTGGTTTCCTGACAAGCACACGGGAGACTATAATTTAACATTTGAATTGAGTTTAGATTAGTTTTTCGGCTTCGGTTTTTATTGTAAAAAAAACGTATCATTTTTTAGCGATACGTTTTTATTTGTACTATTTTAATTTTATTTTACATAAAATCAAAAAACGTAACTTAATAAGCCTGTCGATTCAAAAAATAAAATTAACATAACAATCGGTGCAACAAATTTTATTATAAAAGCATAAGCTTTTTTGCTTAAAATTGTTACTTTCACAACGCAAATTTTTATTAAACTCTTGACATTAAAAAAAATTGATGTAAAATAAAAGTAGCTTATTAAATAATAAGCTAAATAAAATAATGTAGGTAGCTTTTTAATGAATAATATTAAGAAAATCAATTTCTTAATTTGTTTGATTTTTAGTTTTGTTTTTTTCTTCAGCAATGTTTTTCCAGTTCAGGCTGTGACCATATATGAAGGTCAAACGTTGGAGCAATTTCTAGATCCAAAACATCCTGATGAGGAAATAATTAAATGTGAAGTACTTTATACAACAAAAAATCAGAATGAACTAAAAGTTATTGATAAAATTGAGCACACAGATTTCAAGGTAACGAACATTCCTTGGCCCAGAAATATCAGTGGTACTTCTGGTTGTTGTTATGATCGCAAGAATATTCATTATTTAATCGGTGATGATGGTACGTCTGCAAAAATTTTTCTGACTATAGAGCGCCGAAACGGTTACTTTTGTCAGTGGCTTGACGGAAAATTTGATTTAATTTTTGAATTTCAAGTAACCTAGTTGTTTCATTTCATATTGAACTTTGAAAAAGAATCGTGCAGTTTTTATAGGTACGATTCTTTTTTTATCTCAAATAAATTTAAAAATATAACTTAATAACCCCGTTGACTCAAAAAATAAAATTAGCATAACGATTGGTGCAACAAATTTTATTATAAAAGCATAAAGTTTTTTTAACTAAATTTATTATTTTATTTTCCATTTTTAGTAACACATATTTTCTATGTTAACAATTGACATTGAAAAAATTTTGTGATAAAATAAAATTAGTCTGTTAGATAACGGACTAATAAAATTAATTGGAGGATTTTTAATGCAGAGACTTAAAAAGGTTAATTTATTGTTTTGCTTGGTTTTTAGTTTTATTTTTTTGTTTGGTAGTGTTTTTTCGGTTCAGGCCGAGGATTTTACACACGAAAGCCAGTCGTTGAAACTGCCTCTAGGTTCGGGAGCTTATAGCGCCGAAATAGTGAAGTGTGTAGTGGATTACACAACACAAAATGATGGTGAAAAGAAAATTATTCGGAGCATTGATAAAACAGAATTCTCCGCTTGGGATCCGTTTGATGAATATATCTATGAATTTGAGCATGCTTATGAAATTAGTAAAAACGGAGATTCTGCGTTGATTCATGTAACTGTAATTCGTACACTTAAATCTACTCAGTATAAAGAAAAATTTAATTTAACATTTGAATTAAAGGATTTTGAACGCGAAAACCGGTCATTGGTACTGCCTTTAGGCCCCGGAGGTTTTTCGGACGAAATAGTGAAGTGTGTAGTGGATTACAAAACACAAAATATCGGAGAATATGCTGAAAAAAAAATTATTCGGAGCATTGATAAAACAAGCTTTTCCGCTCGGGATATGTTTGATGAGTGTGTCTATAAATTTGGGAATATTCATACTGAAATTAGTGAAGACAGATGTTCTGCGTTGATTCATGTAACTGTAACTCGTATTTTGTGTGATACTGGGTATGAAAAAGAATTTGATTTAACATTTGAATTAAAAGTAAATTAGTTGTTTCATTCTGTAGCTTATTTTTTAATAAAAAAACGTATCGTTTTTTGACGATACGTTTTGATTTTTATTATCTTAATTTTGTTTTACGTAAAATCAAAAGAGATAACCTAATAATCCAGTTGACTCAAAAAATAAAATCAGCATGACAATTGGCGCAACAAATTTTATTATAAAAGCATAAGCTTTTTTGCTTAAAATCATTACTTTTACAACGCAAATTTTTATTAAACTCTTGACATTAAAAAAAATTTGGTGTAAAATAAGAGCGGCTTATTAAATAATAAGCTAAATAAAATAACACAGAGGTTTTATAAATGAATAGCATTAAAAAAATTAATTTATTGTTTTGCTTGGTTTTAAGTTTTATTTTTTTATTCGGTAATGTTTTTTGGGTTCAAGCGGAATCTATTCAAGAACAACAAACTTTGCAACAATGTATCGATCCAAAAGAATACCCTAAAGAAATTGCTGAATGCAAAGTATTCTATAGGGTAAAAAACACAGACAACGGTGGCAATGGAAAAATTATTTGGACAGTCGGTGAGAGAGCATTTGAAATGGCGAAAAAACCTTGGTATCAAGCTCAGTATGACTATGTATTTGGTCCCAGCAATGTTAAAATTAGCGCTGACAAAAAATCCGCAAAAATTTTTGTGACCGTGTCCCGTGATGGATTTGGATTTTGGAACGGGGTAGAAAAATTTGATTTAACGTTTGAATTAAAATTAAATTAGTTTTTTGTTTTTATTATAGACACCGTAATGTAGGGTTTTATTTTTTGTTTCTCGTTTTTAGTAGCATTTATCAATTTTAGCAAAAAATGTGTTTTATTTTTTAGTAAGCATAGCTTATCAAACGATAAGCTTAAAGCTTGATAAAATAATATGGAGGGTTTGTTAATGAATAATATTAAAAAAATCAATTTCTTACTTTGTTTGATTTTTAGTTTTGTTTTTTTATTAAGCAATGTTTTTCAAGTTGAAGCTTCAACTCGTATAAACACATATGAAGATGCAGTATTGGAAACAACTTCAGGTCCAAAAGATGGTGAGGTATTCGCGTGTAAGGTTACCTATATTACAATAGATAATGGTGAACGAGAACTTGTTTGGGCAATTACAGATATAAAAGCTTGGATAAAAGAACGTGAGGCTGGGTACTATTATTCCTGTCGTAAAACTAATTATGAAATCAGTAAAGATGGTTTATCCGCAAAAATTTTTGTGACTTTAGATAAATACAAATCGTCGAGTGCAGGTGGGGATTTCTTGGACTTTATGGCGGAGCTTCTTTATCACAAAGAATGTAATTTAATATTTGAATTGAATTTAAATTAATTTTTTTTATGTCGGTTTTTATTACAAAACAAGCGTACCGTTTTTAGCGGCACGCTTTTATTTTTTTTACTTCAAACAAATTTAAAAACAATAACTTAAAAATCCCGTCGATTCAAAAAATAAAATCAGCATGACAATTGGCGCAACAAATTTTATTATAAAAGCATAAGCTTTTTTGCTTAAAATCATTACTTTTACAACGCAAATTTTTATTAAACTCTTGAC
>CAMKTI010000150.1 GCA_946415665.1 uncultured Clostridia bacterium | reverse complement strand
AATACATACAAAAGATTTTGTCAAACGATTTTTTTGAATTCATAAAGTTTTTTCTCTACGACATAAAAAAATTAGCCACCCATTTTAAATAATGACTAATTTTATTAGGCATCGTCCACACAAAAAAGATAAAAAAGAGAAATAAACTGTAAAATAAAGTATAACAGAGAAAGATAAAAAATAGGAGTAAAATAAACATGAAAAAAAACGTATCGTAGATTTGATATAAGTGATGCAAAGCGTAGGCTAATAGAACCACGCGTAATAAGTTAGCCCGGGCAACAAGAGGTATAGCCAAAGATAATCGGAAGTTTATCAACACAATTGTTTGGATACTTAAAACGAGTATCTCCGCGGAGAAATTTGTCGCCGGATCATTGTTACGGATGGAACAAGTGTCGACTGTAGAGAAGCTATTAACTTGATTAAAAATATCGATGCAAAATTATTATTTGCAGATAGAACTTACGATATTAACGAAATTTTGTCTTATGTCGTTGTACGAAATATAAAATTGGTTATTTGTCCGACTTAAACAATGTAATTATAAAAGTTTTAAAGTTGTAAGGTTTTAAAAAAAGAGACAATAGTCTCATCGCAAATTGTGTTGTCTTCAACACATTATCGAAAATATTTTCCTAGCTTTTAAATATTGGCACGGTATTGCTGCTCGTCATACCAAAGTTCTTGATAATTTCATTAATTCTGTCTGTATTCGTTGTATCTTTATATTGTCTTAATTCCATTTTTTCTTTTATTTCTTTTTCTTTTATTTCTCTTCGTGCAAACGTTGTCTAGAATAAAAAAAACCGTAGTAAGATCAAATTCATCTACGATTGCGTTTTACAAAAAATCGGGGTATAAACCTGAAAATTAGATGTCAAATTATAGTGACGGATGTTTTGTTTTTGTTATGGAAAAAAAATTTTTGTAGTTGCGGTTTCAGTATCATCGATGAAAAAAATTTATATTTAGCGCGATAAAAAGCACGAACAAATATATTTTTGTCCGCTAAATACAAATATAAGCTATTTAGTTTATTTACGAAAAATAAGTAAAAATAAAAATGCACCTCCAGGGACTCGAACCCTGGGCCAACTGATTAAGAGTCAGTTGCTCTACCAACTGAGCTAAAGGTGCAAACTGGTTTCATTTTACGTAAAAAAATATATTTGTCAAGACAAAAAAATAATTGCTTACGGCATATTTAAAATAAAAGAAAAAATTACGCACCTGAAAATAATTTTTGTCGACGTGGATTTTCAAGGATATGGATTTGGAACAATAATTTTAAAATTTTTGGGGCAAAAGTTAAATTTACACACAAAAAAAACCGATACAAATCCGGTTTTTGTTTTGCTTTTTATATAAAAACGTTTAATCTCAGATCAAATTTTGATTTTTGTTCCCAGATTTGTCAGTTGATAATAAATTGTTTTTTTCTAGACTAATACTTGTGTTTGGATTCATAGAGGACTGAGCAATTGTATTCGTTGTTAATGTTGTGTGTGTAGTTAAACCCACAATTGGCACGCTTATTTTTTTTAAATTTGATTCTTCTGGTTTTCCGCAACAACATCCAAACATGCAATTAAAAAGTAAAGGTATCCATAAAAATATTCCTAAAGTCAAAATATGACCAAGAATCACATACCAAGGCCTGCCAGTATTATCTTTGCCGTAAGCTTCTGGTGCTATTGAGTTTGTATTTGATTGTGGCTGTTTTTGCTGGATTGTATTCTTTATTGTATCATTTGTATTATGTCCGTCAATCATTGTATCGCTGTAAATCAAATTTTTCTTCGATCTTTTTGCTTTTATTAAAGTCGATATTTTCACCAACAAATCTTTACTGTCTTTATTTCCAAAATTCGCTATTTCACTAATAATTTTATCTGCTAAGTCAGGATCTAATTGTCCAGGTCCAAGCTTATGTCTTAAATCATCTTCAATTGAGGTCAATGTATAATAACAAATTAAACTGGATTCTTCACTTTTAAATCTCTCCCAATCTTTTTCTATACGCAAATTAGTTGCTTTTGGAGTCCAGTATTCAAAGTCTTCTTTCACATTTTTTATTTTATCCAGAGCGTCTTCTTCGTATTTGGAATTTGTTTTTACGAGAGCCATATAAGAATTTATAAGTTTTTGGTCTATAAGATTTTGCTCTGCCAATTCCTTTTTCGCCAAAATTGACACAAAACATCTAAAGTAACAAAAGTCAATTTGTTTTGGAATTCTATTTAAAAATCTTTTTGAAACCTCGTGATTTTTATTAAAGCTAAAATTAGACATAGCAATAATTTTAACTTCTTCAAGTGTTAAACAATCTGTTTTTTCATCTGACAAAATTTGAATAATATACGAATCATTTTTCTTTTTTATTGCGTTTATAAATTCTTTAGAAAAACGAGGTTCGCGAAATATATCATCTATATCAACTAATTTTCTATTATTAGAAGATGAATTCGTGACAGGCTCCATTGGATATAAATCTCCATTTAACTTGAAAAAATTAAAAACTTGTTCTAAGTCCCAATCGGAATCAACAAATTGTTGCCAAATCCATTTGTCAAGATCAAACCTTGCTCTCATATAAGTTTTCGATCTAATCAGCATCATTTCGCCCGGTGTCAATTTATCACCGTTGTCATCGCATAAAATTTTATTGTCAGTTGATACAATATTGTTATCATTTTCTTCGACCGCGTTTAAAAATTTCTGCTTTATATTTTGTGTTATAAAACTTGCGAATTCCTTACTCGTAAAATAAGTACAATAATCCTTACAGCTAAAAGAACGGATAATAAGCATGAAATCTGAAAATAATATTTGTGCTTTATCATTTGGAACTATAATATCTTCTAATACATATTTATATTTATTCAATGTATTCCAACAAAAGCTTTTAATATTTTTGTGCTCACAAATTTTAAGCAATTTTATTATTTGGTTTAGATTCAAACACATTTTTTTATTATTCTTATATGTTTCTTCAGCATCACTAAAAATATCAGCAATAATTTTTTCAATCTCATTACTGCCTTTTTTACAAAACTCTAATTTAAAAAGATCTTCATTACTATTGCATTTATCAATATCCACCAAAAGTTTATTAGTTGTTGCTTTTAATTCACTTTCCACAATAAATTTCTCCCATATTTTTAAACAAAACCCAATTTTTATTATATTATCCAAAATATTGTTTGTCAAATTTTTTTCAGTTAAAAAAACTTATTTTTACTCATGCTTATGAACTAACCATAAAACTCATAAAAAAAATTGATACTGTGCTCAACATTTTATATTATAATTTTATAATAAAAAATTTCCGCTTCTCAAAAACAATTATTGCTTTCCGTATTTTTTGAAAGAATAAACCAACATTGTAGATATACGAAAAAAATACTAACAGATAAATCTCAATACAATCAGCAAGTTATTTTGATATCGAATAAAACTTAAGCAAACATATGCAATCAAAAACAACTAGATAGTGTCTACACAAAAAAGATAAAAAAGAGGAATAAACTATAAAATAAAGTATAACAGTGGGAATTAAAAAAACAGGAGCAGAATAAACATGAAAAAAAACGTATCGTAGATTTGATACAAGTGATGCAAAATGGGAGCTAATAGAACCGCACCTGACGGGTCGACCTGGGCAACGTGGAGGTATAGCCAAATACAATCGAAAGTTTATCAACACAATTGTTTGGATACTTAAAACAGGATCTCCGTGGAGAGATTTGCCGCCGGATTATGGCAAGTGGGGTACAGTTCATCAAAGATTTATTCGAT
>CAMKTI010000149.1 GCA_946415665.1 uncultured Clostridia bacterium | reverse complement strand
GTAATTCATATTTCTGCAGGAAGTAAAAATCATATTAATCCATTTGATATGTCATTAGAATATTCTGATGGCGATGATCCGTTGTTATTAAAATCTGAATTTGTTTTATCTTTTTGTGAAACTATTATTGGTGGACAAGCAGGTTTAAATTCCGTTGAAAAAACGATAATAGACCGTGTTACTAAATTAACTTATGTTGAGTATTTAAAAAATCCTCAAAAAAATAAAATTCCTACGATGGTTGATTTTTATAATATTTTGTGTCAGCAAAGTGAACCAGAAGCAAAAGATTTGTCATTGGCTTTGGAATTATATACAACAGGAAGTTTAAGCGTTTTTGCAAATCCAACGAATATAGATATAAAAAATAGATTTATTGTCTATGATATTAAAGATTTGGGAAAGCAGCTAAAAACTTTAGGCATGTTAATTGTTTTGGATCAGATTTGGAATCGTATAACAATTAATAGAAATATTGGACGAAGAACTTGGATTTATATCGACGAAATTTATTTGTTATTTCAGAATGAATACTCTGCAAATTATTTATTTGAATTGTATAAACGTGCGAGAAAATGGGGAGGCGTTCCAACAGGAATAACTCAAAATGTCGAAGATTTATTAATTTCTGATATGGCACGGCGTATGCTTTCGAATTCAGATTTTATTTTATTAATGAACCAAGCAGCAACTGATAGAGCAGAGTTAGAAAAACTTTTAAATATTTCTTCGAAGCAAGGCAATTACGTAACCAATGTATCACCAGGACAAGGTTTATTATTTACTGGGACAGCCATAATTCCGTTTGTAGATAAATTTCCGCGCGACAGTGGATTATATAAAATGATGACAACAAATCCTGATGAAACAGCAAGTGGGTGATAGTCTATGAGTGATAAAAATAACAATGAGCAAGATCAAAACAAACAAGATGATGAAAAAAAATATTCAATCGATGAAGAAAATAAATATGGAGCTCATGGAACAGAAGATGATGTAAGTGACAGTTTTAGTGGAAAAAATTCTGAGCATGATAATACAGACCAGAAAGAAGATAAAGGTATTGAACAATCTAGCGAAAGTGATTCGGGCGATTTTAATCAAGAAAATAATGATTTTATAACGTACGAACAAAATCAGAATCAAGCACACGAGCAAATTAATCAAAAAAGTACAAACGAGACAAGTGCTAATATTTCTGAGACGGTAACAAATCAAAATGAGCAAAATCAAAATCAAGAATACGAACAAGCCAGTCAAGAAAATGCAAACGAAACAAATAATAATATTTCTGAAACACTGCTAAATAAAAATGAACAAAATCAGATTAATAGTGAACTATCTATAGAAAGTGATGCAACTGATCAACGCAACAGTAATGAAAATATATTTGTATCTTCTGATAACTTTGTCCAAAAAACTACGTCAGAAACAATGGATTTAAAAGTTGAAGATAACAAAAATACTAACACTCGAAAAAGTGGTGTTAGAACATCAAATTTGAGAACGAAAACAAATATTACAACTAAATCATCGTCGGATAAAAGTAGCACTAGCACTGATAATAAATTTAAAGAAAAAGTGTTGGGTTGGGGAAAAGCTACCGCCAATTTATTTCATCGTGATAAAGATAAAGATAAAAATGAAGCGGCAAATGTAATTTCGAATACGGCAAATTTTATGGTTAATAATCCTTATACGGATAAACTTGTTGATCGTGTGAAAGGTAAGATAGGGATATCAACTTTAAAGAAACTTAAAATTAGTGATAAAAAAATTAGAAAACTGGCAGAAAAGAAAGTCCAATCATTAATTGAAAAAGGAGCTAAGAAATTACCTCCTCAACAGTTTGAAAAATTACTAGACGAAGCTACGGAAGAAGTAGCTAAAGGAATTATGGACAAACTTAGCAAAGTTAAAACCGTTTTTAACGCTGCTGGTAAATTGGCAAAGAATGATATTGTAGGAGCTGGGGCAGAATTAATTCAACAAAGCATTTGGACAAAACTATGGCCGGTAGCAGCTGCAAATCCTCATATAGTGGTGACTGTATTTGTCGGGATAATATTAGTTCTTATGTCGATTGGAGCGTATGAAGCTATTAGTCATAGCACTCAAAATAAAGAACTAAGCGATATGAATAGACTTAATGAGTTTGCATATAGTTATGAAGAAAAAGAGAGTTATTCTGAAGATCAAATTCAAGACAATTCCAATAATACAAACGACTTAATGATCGATTTGTATGATGAACATGTCGCAGTTCAAAATCAAAACAAAACATACAAATGGTTAAATGATTATTTTTTGAATGTTGATAGTCCTAACCATCCAAAAAACGTTAATAATATAAAAGAAATTAGTAAAGATATTTTGTTAGAGTTTGCTAAAAATATTATTGTTGCAAAGCAAAAAAAGTACCGGATTAATGATGATGTTTTTGTAAATTATTTTTATGAAATAGCATTGGGAGATCTTTTCGAACCAGATATAAAAGTTAGAAAACAGATTTTGTTGGACTATATCGTGGGGAAGCTCGGCGACCGAGATAAAATTATTATCGATGCGGAAACATCGGAAGCGAAAGTTGATAAAAAATTTAATGATTATATAGAAATGATGTCTGATTTTATAAAAAATAATCAAACGAATTATGAATCGATCGATGATATGGATACAAATCAAGAAAATGAAAACGAAAATGAATCTGAAAAGAATCATAACGCTGAAAAATCAAATGATAAACAAAAGGAACAAATTATAGCCGAATTTAAAAAAACTATAAGTGATGATGAAAGCATAGATATAGAATATTACGAAAAGATTTTTGATAACAGTAACACCGAAATCAAATTTGAAAATGAAAATAAATTAGGTTCGCAAAACGATATTTATGAGTTGATGTATTTTTTATATTTTGTTGACAAAGTACAAGTAGATTATCTTGACGATAATTATGTTTTAGACGTAAATAAATATCAGAGTTTAATCGAAAATATCTATAATGAGACGAGCAAACTAAATTTGAATTTGATTTGGGATTCTAGTGATGGTGTAGAAAATGAATTGAATTTTATTTTTACCGATAGAAAAAAAAAAGATACAAGTGCTTCAATGGAATTGACAGATGTTTTAAGATCAACTTATAAAAAAATTTATGATGATTTAAAAAAACGTATTACTTCTATGGATGAAGAAGTTGAAAATATAGAATATGATTCTGGCGTCCTTTTTGAGATTTGGGCGATATTTAATAATGAGTTGGAATATTTGGAACAAGAAAATATTGATACTAATTTATTACAGGGTAATAGCAAATTAGCTAATTCTTATAAAGCGATGGTATCTAAAACGTTAAACTTTATTAAGGAGATGAAAAAATACACTGATAAATTTTCGTGGTATGACTTGATGTGGAAAGATAATTTAGGTCGCTTGAAAAGTTATTTAAATCAAATTGCTAAAGGAGATAAAAGCAAATCGCAGGTTAAAGATATAGCACAAGATATTTTTGATCATTTGAATAAATTAAAAGATATGGCTTATGCAACGGGCTGGAATCAATCTGGTTCTAAAGATACTAAAAAGGTTTTTGACAAGTATGTCGGTTCTAAAATACCCAAATATGTTAATTATTATGGTGGAAACAGTTTGCTTAGAGATTTATATATTTTTAAACAGAAACTTCAAAATTTGAGTGATGTAAAAATAACTAGTGCTATGATAAAACAAAATAATAATGACGATGGGAATGTGCAAACTTTGGCGGATGTACAGAAACTTCAAAATTTGAGTGATGTAAAAATAACTAGTGCTATGATAAAACAA
>CAMKTI010000148.1 GCA_946415665.1 uncultured Clostridia bacterium | reverse complement strand
AAGCTTATCGTAGCGAGTAAAAACTTTTCTAAAACGTTTCAATCTCAGAAAATATTGCTCGATATTATTGCGCTGTTTATAAAGGTTAAAAATAGATCTAAGAACCACTTTTTGTTTTACTTGCAAATCAACATATTCATACCTCAAATCTATTCGCTATTTTTGTCTAAATATTTTTTAACTTGTTCTAACCTTGGCATAATAAATTTATTACACTCATCTTTTAAATTACTCAATTTTCTTCTTTTGATAACTTCTGGTTCGCTTAAATCCAGCTGTCCTTTATTCAATTTATTATGAAACCAATCTTTTATATATTGCCATAACCAACTGAAAAAATTTATGGACGTCACGTTTTGTTTACGATTTTCATAATATGCAACATCATCTTCTGTTATCAACTTTTGTATACAAAAATATGTGTAGCAATATAACATACAGGTCATTAAATATTCAATTCCTTTCAGATTGTCCCCATTGGAACAAAATGTTTCAATATACTCGAAAGAAGTCGCATAATTTTTTTTTTCCTCAGAAATCGTTTTATTATCTTGACTCATAAAATCGCTCCATTATAAATTTTTGTGCGCCAAAAAATTTTTAATCAAAACATATCTTATTTTATCATTATTATAGTATAAATTCAAATTACAAATAAAAAATATTTAGCAAATAATTTTTATCAAATAAAAAAAACTGCGTGTAACAAACAATACACACAGTTTATTTTTTATATACCAAAACAAATTTTTTTAACATCAAAACTCCAAATCAAAAACTTATTCTTCTCAAAAAAAAGTTTCCAGATAATCAAAAAAATCTGGCATGGAATCATCAATACATTCCGCATCTTCCAATATTAATTTATTTCCTGTGACCAAAAATAAAATTACTAAACTCATTGCAATTCTATGATCTTTGTGTCCAATACTTTTTACTGGTTTAAAATCAAATTTATTTTCTATAATCATTCCATCTTCGCATTCTTTTATATTTGCCCCGAGTTTATTAAAATTTTCGACTACGCTCATAATTCTATCTGACTCTTTTACTCGTAATTCTTCGGCGTTTTTAATTACACTAATCCCGTTAGCAAATAAACACACAACAACAAAAACAGGAATCTCATCAATCATATCCACAACTGTTTGCCCAGAAATTTCTATTCCATTTATTTTCGAATAAAAAATTTCTATATCCGCGACTAATTCTCCGTCATAAATCTCATAACTATTTTTAACAAATATTTTTGCGCCCATCTGTCTTAAAATTTTTATTAAACCCATTCGTCTCGGATTAACTAAAATATTTTTCAAAATCAAATGTGAATCAGGAATTAATAACGCCAAAACAATAAAAAAAGCCGCCGACGAAATATCTCCTGGAATTATTATTTCTTGTCCAGTTAAATTTTCTCCGCTCGAACTCAAAATTTTAGTTTTATCTTCATTAAAAATTATATTTCCGCCAAAATAATTTATCATGTTTTCCGTGTGATCACGTGTCAATTTTTTTTCCGTAATTTCAACTTCATGATCTTTTAAATATAAACTTGCTAATAAAATACTCGATTTAACTTGCGCGCTTGCAATCGGCATTTTATATTTCATTCCAAAAATTTCGCTTGGTGTTATTTCAAAAATATTATTACTATCACATTTTATTTTTGCTCCCATTTCTTTTAACGGCAACAAAACCCTTTCCATTGGTCTGTTTTTTAAACTTCCTTCACAAGTTATTCTCGATTTAAATTTTTGTGCAGCTAATAATCCCAATAATAATCTCAAAGTTGTTCCACTCGTCCCTGCATTTAAAATTTTTTTGCTTTCTTTTAAACCAAACAATCCTTTTCCATTAATTAAAATATCTCCAGCATTTATTTTTATTTCTGCGCCTAAATCTTTTAAGCAATTTAAAGTCGTCGTACACGTTTTGCTAAACAAAAAATTTTTTATTTTAGTTTCACCGTTTGCAATCGCTCCTAAAATAATTGCTCTGTGTGAAATTGATTTGTCGCCCGGTAAATTTATTATTCCTCTGATTATTTTTCTTGGATATATAACTTTTTTCATGTTACTCACCTAATTTATTTAAATTTTGATGCTAAATAATTTCTCTCGCAAAAAATTCAAAGCCATATCAACTGTTTTATTTTGAATTTCTAATCTCGTACCACTAAAATTACATTCTTTCACGTCAATAATATCATTTTTTATCTTTAAACCAATGTAAACCAAACCGACAGGATTTTTAAAATCATCTTGATTTGGTCCGGCAACTCCTGTCGTTGAAATACAAATATCTGTCTCTAAATTTTTTAGCATCTCAATTGCAATTTCTTCGCTTACCGCACCATAAATTTTTAATTTACTTTCATCAACTGACAATCTTTTTATTTTTGCATTATTATTATAAGCTACGATTCCCTCATAAAATATTTTTGAAATTCCAGCATACGAAATAAATTTTGCTGATAATAATCCGCCTGTACATGATTCAGCACATGATACGCTCAAATTTTTTTTTATCATAAAATCAACTACATTATCCAAAATATAATCACTCCAAAAAAAAACAAACGAGAAAAAAAATATCGCCACTACGCAAATAAAAATTTTTTAATGCCCAACCAAAAAAATTGTACCAAGATATAATTTCAACGTGTAAAAAAATAAAAATCAAATTTAAGAGCAAAAATATTTTTTTAACTTAGTCTCAAAATTTTATAAACGATTTATTATAAAAACCAATTTCTTATTAAAAAAAATGATAAAATAATGTCGCAATTATTTTGAAAAAGGGGATTTATTTTTTATGTTTGGTGTGGATATAGGAATTGATTTGGGTACGGCGAGCGTTTTAGTTTATATAAAAGGCAAAGGGATAGTTTTACGTGAACCATCTGTCGTCGCAATCGATAACAATACAAAAACAATTTTGGCAGTAGGCGAAGAAGCAAAATTAATGCTTGGACGAACTCCGGGAAATATTATTGCTTTAAGACCATTAAGACAAGGTGTAATTTCAGATTACGAAACGACGGAAAAAATGCTTAAGTATTTCATAAATAAATCTGTCGGCAGAACATTTTTTAAACCAAAGATTGCTGTTTGTGTTCCGAGCGGAGTTACAGAAGTAGAAAAAAGAGCTGTTGAAGATGCAGCACGTCAAGCTGGCGGACGCCAAATTTCTGTCATCGAAGAACCAATTGCTGCAGCAATCGGCGCCGGCATAGATATTTCAAGAGCATGTGGAAGCATGATTGTAGATATAGGCGGAGGAACAACAGATGTTGCCGTAATTTCTTTAGGCGGTTCAGTCGTAAGTACATCGCTTAAAATCGCTGGTGATAATTTTGACGAGGCAATTATAAGGTATATGAGAAAGCAACATAATTTATTAATTGGCGAGAGAACAGCAGAAAGTTTAAAAATTAATATCGGGTCAGCATTTGCTCGTGATGAAGCAGTATATATGGATGTCCGAGGAAGAAATTTAATTACAGGCTTGCCTAAGACAATAAATGTGAATTCAGAGGAAATGTTGTCAGCCTTGAGTGAACCAGTTGCAAGTATTGTTGAAGCAGTTTGTTGTGTCTTAGAAAAAACTCCGCCTGAATTGTCTTCAGATATTTCTGACAGAGGAATAGTTATGACAGGCGGCGGAAGTTTGCTTTACGGTTTAGATAAATTAATTTGCCAGAAGACTGGAATCGAAACAGTTATCGCTGAAGATGCAATTTCTTGTGTCGCAATCGGAACCGGTAAATATATAGAATTTATCTCAAACAAAAAATAAAAATCTAAAATTTTATTTTGCGTAAAAAAAATGATTGGACATTCAACGTCATTAAGTTAAGATAGCAAGCGCGATTGGCTAACCGAAATGGCAGGAAA
>CAMKTI010000147.1 GCA_946415665.1 uncultured Clostridia bacterium | reverse complement strand
GGACGGTGTTACAAATCCACTATAAAAATTCTTATCCCTTCTTGGGTATGATTTCGAATTAGGCTTGGAGCCTTTTGGAGCCTACATTGAAGTCACACTTGTTTCTGCCATAAATTGAAGATGCGCTGGCACTGGCGGACACTTAGTTCAACGTCACAATCATATGTCTCTTTTATGTAATCAGAAAGCGTTATGCCGTTCCAAACATAGCAACCAGGTTCAGCTGCCGGTTTAAAAAGAGCCTCTTTGATTTTTGCCATTTGCTCATCGCTAAGTTTTGGTTTTTGCCAGGTTGTTTTTTGGCGCGAAGAGCCTCAAAACCTCCCTCATCAACCTTTCTGACCCATTCTGAAAGTGTACCGTTGTGGAATTCCAGACAAGTTGCTTAACTCCGCTGCTGCGGCAGTACATTATAACATAGTAACATAAAGTTAACCATAGTCACACAAAGAATATATTTTGTATCGCCAGATTGATTTACTATTCTCTTGCCTTCGCGTAGCAGTTCTTTTGGATTTATAAAGCTCCTTGTATTCATACTTATAGCACTCCTCTGATCTTCGTATATAATACCACATTTAGGACGTTTGTAATAGGCAATTATCATTGTTGCTTACTATAGAAGTAATATACTAAATACAGAACCTAAAAAAAATTTTGTGATTAACCAGCGTCCCTGCTTTTGATAATTATTTTGCATGAAAATCACCTCGCAAAAACAAACAAAAACAAAATTTACATATCAAACTGTAATTTTATTATATCACACAAGAATCATATGTGTCAACTAATTTAAAAAATATATTTTATATATAAAAATAAAATCAAATGAACAAAAAAATCGCGGGTAAAAACCATCCCGCGATCTTTTTTTATGAAACTAAAATTTTTAAATTTGCTCTGGTTTTGGCGCACGTAACATTAAATCTAAAACGGATTGTTTTGGATCTTTATTTTCAAACAAAATTTTATAAACCTCAAAAATAATTGGCAATTCTAAATTTGATTTTTTTGCCAGTTCATAAACCGGTTTTATGTTATTTGCTCCTTCAACAACCATTTTTATTTTTTCTACGACTTGATCTAATTTCATGCCTTGGCCTAATAAAATTCCTGCTCGACGATTTCTTCCATGTTCACTCACACACGTTGTAATTAAATCTCCTAATCCGCTTAAGCCATTAAAAGTTTCAGGTTTGGCTCCCATTTTTTCTCCAAATCTCGAAATTTCAATCAAACCGCGAGTTATTAACGATGCTCTTGTATTATCTCCAAAACCTAAACCGTCAGAAATTCCTGTTGCCAACGCAATAATATTTTTTAATGTTCCACCTAACTCAACGCCAATAATATCTGAACTTGTATAAACTCTGAAAAAATCGTTATTAAATAATTTTTGTATTTCATGAGCAAGATTAATATTTTTTGACGCAACAACACATGCTGTCGGCAAAAATTTTGAAACTTCTTCGGCATGCGTCGGACCCGAAAGTGCCGCAATATTATTATTTTTTGTCACGTCGTAAATTACTTCTGACATGCGCATAAAAGTTTTGTCTTCGATTCCTTTTGAGACACTAAGAATTTTTTGATTGGGTTTAAAAGAAAAATTTTTTAAAGTCGCACGAACAAACTTTGATGGCAACGCATTAATTATAAATTCTGCGTCCGAAAGAATCTCTTCGCTATTATTCGAGAAAAAAATACTTTCAGGGATTTTAATTCCCGGCAAAAAATCTTTATTCTCATGCGTTTTATTTATTTGATCTATTTCGTTTTGACTATAAGACCAAATTTTTACTTCATGATTATTTTTGTTTAACAAAATCCCGATGGAACAACCAAAACCACCTGAGCCAATGATTGCAACTTTGGCCATAAAAAAATCCCCCTTTTGATTAATAAATAAAAAATCGTATGCACGTTTTTTATTTACAGAAAATATTATAACTGAGAAACAAGTTTTTTTATAAAAACTTTTTACAAAATGGAGGGATAAAAAATTGGCTTTTAATAATTTTTTTTCGTCGAAAGTAAAACTTGCTCAGGCGTATGTTCCATTTCAAAAAATAAATCAAGTTTATGATTTAAAATCTGGTTTATATTTTGGAACAATTTTTCCAGAGTTAAATATGCTGTGCAAATTTGATTTTTACGCTAAAAATAAATTTTTTCGCGATATAAAAAATAATTTTATGGAGGAAGATTAAAAATGCGATACGAAAAAGATTTTGAAATGGAAAAAATTATGCAATTAGATTTTGCTTTGGTTGATTTGGGTTTGTATTTAAACACGCATCCGGAAGATGATTACGCTTTAAATTTATATAACAAGATCGCAAAAAAAGCTGATATGTGCCGAATGAATTATGAAAAAAATTTTGGGCCTTTATGTTCTTTTAGATCATATTGCAATACAAATTCATGGAATTGGATAAATAATCCGTGGCCATGGTCAGAAAAATCAAATTTTAATTTAAATCCGGCTTAATAAAAATTAGGAGGAAAAAATATTTATGTGGATTTATGAAAAAAAACTTGAGTATCCAGTGAAAATAAAAAAAACAAATCCGGCATTGGCAAAATTAATTTTGACACAATACGGAGGACCTGACGGAGAAATTGGCGCGTCATTAAGATATTTGAGCCAAAGGTTTACGATGATAACTCCGCAAGCAAAAGCAACTTTAAACGATATTGGAACAGAAGAATTAGCTCATCTCGAAATTATTGGAGCAATTGTTCATCAGTTAACGCGTGATATGACACCGGAAGAATTAAAAAAAAGTGGCCTTGATGCGTATTATGTTGATCACGGTGTTGGAATTTATCCAGCAAATGCAAGTGGCGATCCATTTACTGCTGCTTATTTGCAATCGACAGGCGATCCAAAAGTTGATTTATATGAAAATATGGCAGCGGAAGAAAAAGCTAGAATAACTTATGAATATATAATGCGTTTTATAGATGATCCAGATGTAATGGATCCAATAAGATTTTTACGTGAGCGCGAAATTGTTCATTTTCAAAGATTTGGTGAATCATTAATGTATGTACAAGAAGAATTAGCCAATCAAAAAGTTTTTCCAATCGAAAATAATCCGTGTTCAAATAAAAATTGTTCCGATTAAAAAAAAGTCACAGGCTTCGGCTTGTGATTTTTATTTTTGAATTTATATTTTTGGACATATTGATTTGATTTATAAAAAATTATTTATCGTTAGCGTTTTATTTTTTTACATAACAATTTTTGATTTATTGTCAGTGAAACAAAAAATATTTTTAGACGGTCGGATTCTATTTTTATTTTTTTATCTCAAAAATCACCCATCTTTTTTATTGATGAAATTAAAAAAATTTTATTTATGATTGAAATTTATTTTTGTAAGTGTTAAAATTTATTGTATAGCAATGAAAAAAATTTAGGATGGGTGTTTTATATGGAAGAGAAGATAAAAATTGATGATGATAATTTTGGTAAATCAGAAAATGATATAAATATTGATGAAATCAAAAAATCGGAACTGTTGAATAAGGAACAGATGGAGGATATTTTGATAAATCATAACAAAACTAAAAACAACGAAACTCAAAATAATGTTAGCGATAAAGACATGATAAGAACAGTTTGGAGTTTATATAAACAATATAATAATCAAGATGATATCGGTGATTGGTGTTTTAATTTTATAGCACAATATATTATTTGCTGTTATTCTGGTTATTTAATAAAGAAAGATAAAAATAGCTCACAGACAAAAGAATTTAAGAAGTGTAATGAAGAAGATAGAATTAATGTTTACAAATTTTTTTGGTGCCTTTGGAAATTAAATATAAAAGCTGAAAATTTGCCATGGGGTCGTATACAAATGAGATATGTTCCCGATAACATGGAAATACCGTCCTCCAATGTTCGAGATTTTTATAACGAAAAGTATGGTTTTGGCGATTCAATTTCTAATA
>CAMKTI010000146.1 GCA_946415665.1 uncultured Clostridia bacterium | reverse complement strand
TTTACTCGCTACGATAAGCTTGATTCTATTCTTATTTCTACCATCTCCCTTGCTTTTATTTTTGACTTGTTTCTTATGTGAACGCTCCCTAAATATCTCGTATCATCTACCCCTTGGCTATTATCTTTTAATTTTTTTAGATTGTCAATTTTTTTAACATCTTGCCAACTGTTAATCTAATTTTCCGTGGCATTTTTCCCCAAAAAAAAATAAACAAAAAAATTTTTTAAGCAACAAAACATTCCGATCGACCAACAAATTTTTTCAGCCATGCAACGAAAATAAAAGTCATCGAAAAATAAAATAACAAAGTTAAAAATAAATTTATCTAACCGATCAATTTTATTATAATCTAAAAAATAATACGTGGCTAGGATTTTGCCTGTTTTTTTTTTTTTTTTTTTTTAACTTCTTCATTGGCTTATTTTATTTGTCTTTTGTTACAAAATGATATTTTCATCTGTTGTTTTGTAGTCAAACATATGAAAATGTTCTTATCTAAAAGCAAAATTTTTTTCAAACAAATTCGTGATTCGAAAAATAAATTTAAAACAAAAAATAAAAACAGCATCGCAAATCAAATTTATTTTTTATAGTCTAAATAAATTTTTCTTTACAAACAAAAAAGCTTTTGTCACCAATTTTACCTGTTTTTACCCGTCGAATAAATTTTTTGTATACCGTATACCATTTCACATAATCCGTCGGTAAATTCATCCACAGAGATCACAAGAGATCACGTTTTAAGTATCCAAACGACTACATTGATAAACTTCCGATTATCTTTGGCTATACCTCCATGTTTTAAAACATTTGTTTACACTGTCTAGATATATCATGTATATATATTGTGCAATAAAAAATTTAATTTATATGTCGACATCAAAATTGATTTTTTTAAGCTTTGTATTTACGTCTTAAATTCAAAAAAAAAAATAAGCCGCTAAAATACGGCTTACTTTATTTTTAACATCAAGACAAATTTTTTTCGTTATCTTTTAAATTTGTTTCGTCAAAATCCGGAGATTTAATTGATTTTTCATCATGGGAAATATCTTTATTTTTATGTTCCAACTTATTTAACATATTATCTATGTCACTCAAATTGTTTTCATTTTGTTTTTTGTCGGTTTGATTATCAATGTCAAACATATCTAATTGTTCTTGTGATAACGGAGTTTCTTCTAAATTTCCCAAAGCAACGTATTTAGAAACACTTTTTAAAAATTCTTTTAATGTATAAGCCATAATAATCCCTCCTAAATAAAAACGCAAAACAAAAATACTTAAGCTACATTTTTATTATAAAACCAAAAAAAAATAATGTCAAGTACTTTTTATAAATTTTGACTGAAAAATAAAAATATATTCTAAAAATATGATTTGATAGCGCTTGTAAATTAAAAAAATGCTGTTAGATTATTTGAAACTATTTATTTTGCTGAGCATATATTATTAGCAAATTAAAAAATTAGGAGGGAAAAATATGTATTACCATGATAACAATTTTTTTAATGACGCAGAAGATTTAATTTATGATTTTTTAACTTACAGGCGATTAAAAAATAAAAAAAAATCTGATTCGAAGTTAAAAGTTTTACCTTTGGCAATGCAATCATTAATTGAAAACGTTGACTATGATGATTGTAACAATCGTTGTTGTGCTTGTGAAAATACAAAAAAAAATAACTTGAATGCCAAAATAGAAAATATTATCGACAAAATTTTAAATGAATATGAATATGACGGCAGTCCAATTTTTGAAGAAGAAATTGATCCTGAAACTCTTGAACAGATTATTCAAAAAATAATTGATATGGCAATAAATAAAATTGACGAGTTGAAAAACATAAAAAACGAAATGCAAACACAAAATATCGGAATAACTCCTTATGTACTTTTAAAATCACTAATAGAAGCAATGTTGATAAGCAATATTTTTCACAAAAGAAAAAAACGCCGTGATGATTTTAATAAATTTATGATGTATTAAAATGCTAGAAATTAATTTATCTATAAAAACGAAAAGGAACTTCTAAATTTGGGAGTTCCTTTTGTGACTTATGAAATCATGACGAAAATAAAATTTATTATTAAACACTATTTTCTTGTTGAAAAAATATTTTTTTTAGCAGATGAATTATATTTATACACATAAAAAAAGTTTTTTTGAACGCAAAAATTTTTCCATGTAGAATTTTATTTATATAGAAAAAGTATTGGGGAATAAAATTTATGTGCAAATTAAAATTTAGTATTTTAACGCTTGGCTGCAAAGTAAATTATTATGATTCGAATATAGTAAAAAAAATACTTGAGGAAAATAATTTTGATTATGTAGATTTTGATGATGATGTCGCCGATATTTATATTATAAATACTTGTAGCGTGACAAATTTAAGTGACAGAAAATCACGGCAAATGTTGAATAAAGCAAGAAAAAAAAATCCGAACGCAATAATTTTGGCGATGGGATGTTATTCACAAGTTAATTCAAAACAAATTTTGGAATTGAAATTAGCTGATATTGTCATTGGTTCCGATGACAAAAAAAATATTTTGGAGTTAATAAAAAAATATATCGCGCAAAAAGATTTAGATTTTAAAATTAAAGATGTGCGAAAGAAAAAAATTTTTGATGATAATTATAATTATGAAATAAAAAATTTTAATGCGGATGAAAGAGTGCGTGCATTTATAAAAATTCAAGATGGGTGCGATTATTTTTGTTCGTATTGTATTATTCCGTTTACACGCGGAAAATCAAGAAGCCGTGATTTAAATAATATTTATTTTGAAGTGCAAAAAATTTGTGACGCTGGATTTAAAGAAATAGTTTTGACGGGAATAAATGTTTCGGCATATGGAAATGATTTTGAAAATAAAATTGGTTTGGCTGACGTTATAGAAAAATTAGGCGAAATAAAAAATTTGGCGCGAATAAGATTAAGTTCGATTGAGCCAAATATTATTAATAAAAATTTTGTTGATAGAGCAAAAAAAAATAGTAAGCTATGTCCGCATTTTCATATGTCTTTGCAAAGTGGAAGCGATAAAATTTTGTCGGCAATGAATAGAAAATATGATAGAGAAAAATATTTTGAAGCTGTGAAATTATTAAAAAATAATTTTAAAAATGTCTGTTTGACGACGGATGTTATTGTTGGATTTCCCGGAGAAAACGAAAACGATTTTTTGGATACATTTGATTTTGTAAATAAAATAAAATTTGCAAAGGTACATGTTTTCCCGTTTTCAGAAAGAAAAAATACGTGCGCTATTAATTTTAAAAATAAAGTTTCTAGTGAAATAAAAAAAACTAGGGTTAAAAAATTAATCGAGTTGAGCGAAAATCTAGAGCATGAGTATATAAAAAGTTTTTTAGGTAAGGAATTAAATGTTTTGATTGAAAAAAAAATTAATAACAGCAGAGAAGAAAAATATTTTGGTTACTCAGATAATTATTTAAAGATTTTTGTTGAGAATAAAGGTGATTTGGTGAATAAAATAATTAAAGTAAAATTAACGGATATAAATAAAAATTATGGATTTGGAAAAATAATTTAAATCAATTTTTTTTGGATATTGTATAATTGATTGAGTTGCATCACAGAATTTAAATTTTCTCTTGGCAAATAAAAATTTTAGTTTAAAATCACTGAAGATAGCTTAGATGATGTCGAATTAAATGGCATCATTTTTTTGTTCAGAATTATATTGTGTTTAAATTAAGCCTTGGAAATAATATTTTTGATTGTCTTTTATGTTTTGCCAATAATATTCAGATAGTATCTACATAGAATAAAAAACGAAAAAAGGCTTTTTTATTCCGCCCCAAAGAAACGTACAGATAATAGTGTAGTCAAAAAAAATGATTAAAAAAGACTTGACAAAGGAAAGAAATTAATCTAGATAGTGTCGACAAAATTGGAAGATATATAATATAAGGGAATAAAAAATGAAT
>CAMKTI010000145.1 GCA_946415665.1 uncultured Clostridia bacterium | reverse complement strand
AAATAAATTTGGGGTGATTGTATTGAATAAAAATATCGAAGCAATTACGGATATTGATAGAGATTTTGCGCGATGGTATACGGATGTTGTAAGAAAAGCAGAATTAATTGATTATTCGTCGGTTAGAGGTTGTATTATTTTTAGACCGTATGGTTATAAAATTTGGGAATTAATAAAAAGTTATTTAGATAAGAAATTTAAAGAGACGGGGCACGAAAATGTTTATATGCCGTTATTTATTCCAGAGTCGCTTTTAACGAAAGAAAAAGAGCATATCGAAGGGTTTGCTCCGGAAGTTGCATGGGTAACTCATGGCGGAAATGAAAAATTAAGCGAGAAATTATGTGTGCGTCCGACATCGGAAACTTTATTTTGTGAGCATTATAAAAATATAATAGAGTCGTATCGTGATTTGCCGAAGTTATATAATCAATGGTGTTCGGTTGTTAGGTGGGAAAAAACTACACGGCCATTTTTAAGAAGTTTGGAATTTTTGTGGCAAGAAGGACATACAGCGCATGAAAATTTTGATGAGGCACAAGAAGAAACGATAAGAATGATAAATATATATGCTGAGTTTTGTGAAAAAATTTTGGCGATTCCAGTTATAAAAGGCAAAAAGACGGAAAATGAAAAATTTGCCGGAGCACTTGAAACTTATACGATCGAAAGTTTAATGCATGATGGACGGGCTTTGCAATCAGGGACGAGTCATAATTTTGGAGATAAATTCGCGCGTGCATTTGATATTAAATATAATGATCGGGAAAATAAATTAAGATATGTTTATCAGACTTCGTGGGGAGTTACGACGAGATTAATTGGTGCTGTAATTATGGTTCATGGAGATAATAACGGACTTGTTTTGCCGCCAAAAATTGCTCCGATTGAAATAATAATTGTGCCGATAAATTTAAAAGATGAAAATGTGATTAAAAAAGCTCTTGAGATAAAAAGTGTTTTGGAAGGGAAAAATTTTAGAGTGAAATTGGATTTAAATAATAGAACGCCCGGTTGGAAATTTAGTGAATATGAAATGAAAGGCGTACCGTTAAGAATCGAAATCGGAAAAAGAGATTTGGAAAAGAAATGTTTTGTTTTGGCAAGAAGAGATACACGTGAAAAAATAATTTGTGGATTCGAAAATTTTGATTTAAAAATAAAAGAAATTTTGGATGATATGCAAGATAATTTATTTAAAAAAGCACTTGATAATAGAGATAAAAAAACGATTGAGGCAGAAAATCTTGATGAAGTGAAAAAGATTTTGCTAGATAATCCGGGATTTATAAAAACAGATTGGTGCGGAGATATAAATTGTGAATTGAAAATAAAAGAAGAAACCGGTGCGACGATTAGATGTGTTTATTTGGATGAAAATATAAAAAAGAAAAAATGTGTTTGTTGTGGCAAAGAGGCAACAAAAAAAGTTTATTTGGCAAAGGCATATTAGTTAGCTCAATGTCACTGAGTTAAGATGGTCACAAAAAGATTTTTGTACCAAAAATGGTATAAGAGTCTTTTTTTTATATAAATGGTTGACAAAACCTTCCGTATTCGTGGCCGATGTCGCTTTAAAATCCTATAAGGAAACAAAAGTAGCTTTTGTGATTAGAGAAATTCTAATTGCAAGGAGGTCATATATGAATCTAGGTAGTGTCTACACAAAGAAGATAAAAAAAAGGAATAAACTATAAAATAAAGTGTAATGGATAAAAATAAAAAAAAAGGAGCGAAATAAAAATAAAAAAAACATATCATGGATTTGACATAAGTGATGCAAAGTGGAAGTTCATAGAACCACACCTGACGGGTCAACTCAAAGAATATCACAGCATAGCTAAAGATAATCAGAAATTTATCAATGCAGTTGTTTGGATACTTAAAACAGGATCTCCGTGAATGGATCTACCACGGGATTATGGCAAGTGGGGTACGATTTGTCAAAGATTTATTCAATGGCAAAGAAAAGGTATGTAGAAAAAATTATTTGAGATGAGATACTGACAGATAGCAAAAAATTTGAATGGTTAATGATCAACTCAAGTTATGTGGAAGTACATCATCATGCCAGCTAGCGCTCGTGGCGAGAATCAAGCCGTACCAAAAATAAAAAGGAAATCCAATTCGAAAATACACTCAGCCATCAGTGAGTGTGGAGTTTTTGTCAAATTTATTGTTACAGAGGGAATACGTGCCGATTGTAAAGAAGCTGTTAACCTGACTGAACAACGCAATGATGATTGTATACTCTACCGTTTTAAACATATTATTGAGAATATTGTTCTTGCTTCTAAACGCTGGCGCATTGCTACTTGTTACGCTAAAACTCTCGATATTTTCATTGCTTTTATTTATGTTGTTGTGTCTTTATGTTATTTTAATTCTCTTTTTTTCTTTATTTCTCTTCGTACAGACACTATTTGACTTAATTTTTTTTATTTGTCAAACAAAATTTATTTTATTTCCTTAGTTTTTTCTTGTTATATAAATCTGCCTAACAAAATAAATTTCAGAATTACGATCAAAAAAACTGCCTTTAATTCAGCAGTTTTATTTCATGAAAAAAATTTATTTATCGCTTGTAAGGCGACTTCTTGTCCAGTATCTTTTTTTGATTTAGGAATATTTTAACTATTGAATTCGATTAGTTTTAAAACCAAAGTTAGCATATTCAGGAATATTATTTTTAACTTTATCTACGCTATCAGCGCCAGCTTTTAAATTAACATCAAATGAATTTGCAGCATTCTTGCATCCTGATGTACCCGAACTAACTAACTCTATAAAACCACGACGCATTTTTTCATTACCTCCGCAAATTATATCTGTTATTGCATTCAATATGAATACTCTCCCTAATGCAACAAGTAAGATAGTAGCAATAGGACCTAAAATTCCTAAAAATACGCTTCATGTCAGCGCAGAAGCAAGTGGCGACAATTTTAAACCTAATAATGCTCCGCCAATAATATCTTCATTGTACTATTGATACACTTAGAAACTTGTTTACACGTTTGAAAGTCCAAATTTTCTATAACACTAGACAATACTGCAACAGCGAGCGGTATTGCAAATATCAAACCGATAACAAATGAAATTTTACAAGTGATAAACACTGCCAACGCCATTATTGCCAATTTTTCAATTATTCCCCAAAGATTATTACCAAATAGACTTATTCCGCGCCTTATATCTCTTTCAAGATAACCTTTTATTCTGGCACCATCCATAGCTCTGTTATAAGAGCCCATACATAAATCATTTTGGATTTTAAATAATTGTATCGCGCCAAAAACGATAAGTGCAATTTTAGTAGTAATTGCGCCAAGTACACCAAATCAATTTATTATTCCGGCAAATATGGAAATAACAGGCAAAGCAGGGTTTAACAAAAGTAAAACTCCAAGCGCTAAAACCGATCCGGCTATTAATACTTTCCCAATATTATCTAAAATTTCACCCGCTAAATACTTACTAAACATCCGATTAAGCGAGGCAAGCGTCATAAACAAAAATGGGATTACAACCACTAATCCCAAAACTAATGCAACTGGCCATGTCAAACTAGCAAGTATTGCTGGCAAAATAATTTTAGTAGCCAAAAACGGTGTTAAGCATATAAACCCCCTAACAAAGTTAACATTAAATATAAAATAGTACTCCATAAGTTAACAAAAAAACTGCTCAATTTTGCCATTTGTCTAAAAATCCTCCCAAATTATTTAACCAAAAAAGCAATAATCAATAAATAAAAATTTATTGAGCGACAAAAAATATGTTGCAAACTTAAACTTAAACTTAAATTTTTTTATTCGTCAAGTGTGTTGTTTTTTTTAACAATCTTTGACATTTAACACACCTGATATTTTTATTATAAAACAAATTTTCTTATCTGTTAAGAGATAAATTTAAATTTTATATTTTTTTGTTATTAATAACCACCCTCTTTATTTTTTTTTGGCTTAAACAATCCCGGCAAAATAAAAAAATATATAATATTGCTCTGAGAGGAGTAATTAAAACAATATGTAATATTTTTTAACAAAAAAAAACAGACGTCATTTATTACAGACGTCATTTATTACAGACGTCATTTATTACAGACG
>CAMKTI010000144.1 GCA_946415665.1 uncultured Clostridia bacterium | reverse complement strand
TTTACTCGCTACGATAAGCTTGATTCTATTTTTATTTCTACCACATCCCTTATTCATTGCTTTTACTTTTGTTTTACTTTTTATGTGAACGCTACCTAACTTAAAACGTGATTTATATTTTTTGAGGGAATATTTTCCATTGCAGGAATAGGAATTATCGAATCTCTTAAACTGTAACTAGCAGGAAATTTATTTAATGTCATGAATTGTTTACTAGAAAATTCTAAATTCAATCTGGCACTTATAAGAAAACATAAATACACAAAAATTAGAGATAAAAATGCTCCGACCGCAGTCATTGTAATTGCTAATTTTATTAACATTGATAAACATAAAAAAGCAATACCCAAAGCTAACATAGGAATACTAGCTATTAATAGAACTGCTATAAAAAACCTAATAATTTTATCTTTGATTTTACTACTAAATTCTACGTTTTTATAACTTACTGGATATTTCCCTAAAAAAATGGCACACAAAATAAGTTTAAAACTAAACCACAAACGAGAGCGTAATGGTATTTGACGCTTAAATAAACAACCAAATCTATCACATCTGTAATACTGATTATCGTTATTATTCTGGTTTTCTTTCTCAACTTTACCATTATTGGTATTGTTATCAGCTTTTTTATTTTGTTCTTGTTGTTCTGGGATTTTAATCCATTTATTATCTGGTGACTTTAATGAATTGTTAAAATTAATACTTATAACATTCTTATCTTTTATATTTAATTGCCCAAGTGTTTTTTCCACATTTTCTGTGGTTGTGATTACTTGTCCGTCAAACGCAAGCAAAAAATACTTATTATCACCAGTTATATCCTTGTCATTTTTGATTAATTCTACCAATTTGCTGCATTTTGTGTTTTTGTTTAACGATATTTCTTTCTGTTGCCCACCTGGTTTTTTAATTTTTATATAAATATCGTCACTGATATTAACCCAATGTTCTGGTTGTGTTGGTTTAGAATCTTTACCCGGTGGCAATAAATCAACTTTTAAAAAAGAATTGTTTCCTATTCCATGTTTTTTAAGCGTTTTAAACAAGTTTGTATTATTGTTGCTGGTCAAAATTTTTTCGTTAAACTCAAGAGACAAATATTTTTGTCCTTCAACAAGCTCTTCGTGTTCTTTGATTTTTTTTATCAAATCGTTAACGGTGGCATTTGAATTAATTTTTATATCAAATTCACGATTTTCATTTTTTCCATCTTCTGCATTTACTGTCTCGGCTGATATTTTTATCGTAATTTCTTCACTCATTTTAACTGCTCCTTTTTTTATTTAAAAAAGTGCTTATAAACTTCCAAATAGTATCACTTGTTTACCGCACGATATTGATTCTAAATTAAATTTTTTTGTTTGTCAATATGTAATTCAAATATTTTTTGTTGTTTTTTATTTTTTTGTTTTAAAGCGTTATAAAAATTTTGTGCTAGAAAATTGTTTGATTTTGCTTTTTTTGGTATTTTTATTACGATTTTTTCCCATAAAAAAAATTATTTTGGAGGATATAGATTTGCGAAAAGAGATTAAATTTTTGTTTGCAATCGCAATAATTATTTTTTGCTTGAATATAATTATAAAATTTATGCCAAATCCAAGATATAAAAAATTTTTGTCTGACAACAATATTTTTGCAGTGATAGAAGATAAATATGATTTTAAAAATAAAATCCAAATAATTAATGATCAATTTTACATACCGATTAAATTAATAAAAATGTATGTTGATGAACATATTTTTTACGATAAAAAAGAAAATAAAATCGTAATTACAGATAAAAACAGAGTTATAAAATTAAAATTAAATGATTTTAATTACACAGTAAATGAAAATGAAATACGAAGAATAAATTTTGATATGAAAAAAATTGGATATGAATTTTATTTGCCAGAGGATTTTGTAAAAAAAATATATGATTTGGAAATTGATTATCAGAAAAAATATAATTTGCTCAAAATTGATTTTAATGACAGGGATTATTTTAAAGGCGAAATAAAAAAAAATTGTTATATGAGATATGAAGCGGATAAAAAAAGTTTTAAGGCGCAAAAAATTTTAAAAGGCGAGCAAGTAAAAATTTATGGCGAGCAAAATAATTATTTAAAAATAAAATTAGAGAGTGGCTTATTGGGTTATGTAAAAAAAGAAAACGTGATTAATAAACAAAAAATTTATGGCAAGAAAAAATCGTCGCGCAAGATAAAAAATCAGCCAAAAATAAAAATGGTTTGGGATGGAATTTATAATCAGACAGCAAATTATTATGCTTTGAAAAAAAGATTTGATTCGGGAATTAATGTTATTTCGCCGACATGGTTTTCTTTTGACAAAAAAAAATTAAATGGCGAGTTAATAAATCTGGTTGATATTAATTATGTAAAAACGGCGCAGAAATATGGCATAAAAGTTTGTCCAAGTTTAAGCGACGAATTGGATTATCAAACGAATCATGAAATTATAACTGACGGAACGAAAAGAGAATTTGTAATCGAGCAGATAATAAATTTTGCGGATGAATATGATTTAGATGGAATAAATATTGATTTTGAGGGCGTAAAAAAAAATGATATTGATTTTTATATTGAGTTTTTGCGTGAGCTATCGCCATTGTTAAAAAAAAGAAATTTGATTTTAATCGTTGATGTTTTTGTACCGGATGCATGGTCAATGTATTACAATCGAAAAGAAATTGCAGAGACAGCAGATTATATTTGTGTAATGGCGTATGACGAATATAATTTAAATTCTGACGAACCGGGACCAGTTGCAAGTTATGATTTTGTTTTGAATGGAATAAAAAATACGTTAAAAGAAGTTAGTAAGGATAAAATTATAATTGGTTTGCCTTTTTATACGAGAATTTGGCATACGAAAAATAATAAATTTAAAATCGAAAATGTAAGTATGCAAGTTGGATTTGATTTTTTTAAAAAAAGAAATGTTGAGTTTAAATGGCTTGATGATAAAAAATATTTTTATTGCGAGTATGAGAATATAGACGAAAATATTATTTATAAATCATGGCTTGAAGATGAAAATTCGATCGAAGAAAAATTAAAGCTTGTAAAAAAATTTGATTTGGCAGGGATTTCAGGATGGAAACGTGGTTTTGAAAAAAAAATTATTTGGGAGCTTGTAAATAAATATATAAATTAATTTTTTTGCTTGGGTTTATTTGCGAAATCTAAAATATAAATTCCTGCGAGTTGGATTTTATATTTTTTGTTGGTCGTTATTTTTTTAAAAATTTTTTTATCGCAGATAAGCGAAACGATTTGATTGCCAAGTTTTGCTTTTATAATCGGCATTTTTATAAATGAATAAAATTTTGGTATTTGATTTGAAATTGCTTTTGGAAAATTAGCGTCTTTCAGGCGCATTTTTTTTTTGTGCAAAACAAATATATCTGTCGTAATTTTTGAACTTTCTATTAATTCTTGTTGCGCGCCATATTTTCTTGTTGCCCATTGATTTAAAAAATAAAGCAAAATTAAAATCACGCCCAAAATAATAGCTATTAAAAACAAAATATCCATTAAAGTCATTTTTTTATTCCTCACTTATTTTTTTTTTATATTAGCAGATTTAAATTTTTTCGCGTAGTAAAATATTAGGATTAAAATTATTTTTTCTTGGGGGAATTTTTTTGGCGCTCGAAGCAATAAAAATTTTTTTGGGAGTATCGTTTATTTTAAATTTGATTTTTATATTTATAGTGATTTTTTTTGAAAGAAAAAGTCCAAGTTCGACATGGGCATGGATTTTTGTTTTGAGTGTGTTGCCGTATTTTGGATTTATTTTTTATTTAATATTTGGTTTGGATTCGCGCAGACATAAAATTTTTGTTTTAAAAGCAAAACTTGATCATGATTTATATTATGATTATTTAAATTTGGTTTATGACAAAAATTATTTTTTTGAAGATAAAAATTTAAAACAGGAAAAAAATATATTAAAAATCCCGGGTTATGAAAATTTAAATGATTTGGTTTATATGAATTATAAAATTGGTGCGAGCGCAGTGACGTTAAATAATAAAATAAGTCTTTTTTGTGACGGAAAAGAAAAATTTGAAAGCTTGATGAAAGATATTGAGCGGGCAGAAAAATTTATTCACATGGAATATTTTATTTTTAAAGATGATAAATTGGGCA
>CAMKTI010000143.1 GCA_946415665.1 uncultured Clostridia bacterium | reverse complement strand
ATAATATCGAGCGATATTTCCTGAGATTAAAACGTTTTAGAAAAGTTTTTACTCGCTACAATAAGCTTGATTCTATTTTTATTTCTACTATTTCTTTTGCTTTTATTTTTGACTTGCTTTTTATGCGAATGTTGCCTAAAAATCAAAATTTACCATTGATTTGGAAAAATTGATTCAATAAAAATAAATGTGCCGAAAAAAATTTATTTGTGTTTAAATAAAATTATTGTTAAAATAATGTGTAAGCGCAAATTCGAAAAATATTTGACAAATAGATAATATTTTTGTGATATAATTCGTGTGTGTATTTGTTGGGTGTTTAAAAATTAAAATTATAAATTGGGAGTGAAATAAATGATTGACAACAAAAATAATAATGATAGTGAAACTGCGGTGGAATTCATCAACTCTCTGAATAAAATATTTTGCAATAAAGAATGTTGCGCGGACTATATTCGTTTTGTGTTGAACAAACCGAAAGATACAGCAGAAGATGATTTAAATAAGGATATTATAAGCAATATTGAATTAATGAAAAAAAGTGCAAATAAAAATCATGATGCAAACAAAATTAAGGGAAACGCATCTGATGCACCAAAACCAGAAGATTTTTTAAACAAGAAACAATTTTCTAATTTGCCAAATGAAATTAAAAGCGCTTACTTGGAAAAATATTTTGAGATTATAGACGGTGACAGCTTTGATTATAAAAAATCATTTTCGGATAATTTGAAAGATATGCTTGATAAATATCAAAATTATCCTGAAGGTGTGTTTTTGCATATTTTAAGATTGCGACTTGAGAATTTTGCTGAGAAACCAAAAGACAAAAATCATGTAGATATCGAAAATATCGGAGATTTTAGTTCAAAGGAAAATTTAGCAAGCGCAATAAAAAAAATTTTAGATTCCAATAATAAAAAACTTGATGAAAAAAAGTTAGCGGTCCTTTGGGAATATTATGAGTATTTTAATGGTATCGATAAAAATGAAAAATTGGATGACTGTCTACAAGATAAAGTCGAACAGCTCGAAGAGGCTCTTAACAAAATTACAGATAGCAATGATTTTGAAGGACATAAAGAATTGAATTTACAAAGTGCGGCAATAACAGGGAAATTGAGAGCTTATGAGATAGATAATACTTTTAAACGGGAATATGTTACAATTTTAGAAAATTATAGCGACGAGATGAAAATTGCTGTAATTGAATCTTTTAATTTTTTCGAAGGACAACGTTGTGCTGAGGTTGTGAAAAAAAATGGCGCCGAGAAAATTATTAAATACAATCAAATAAAAATTGATAATTTGTGTTATGGAAAGGGTGATTATTCAGGTTTATCACGTAAAGTACGTGCCAAGATGATCGAGAAATTAGATAGTGGAATTAAGGACACGTTTGATAGCGCTGAATTTGATAAATTTGCTTATTACTTGATGAGAGCTTATCAAATCAATCTAAATGAAGTTGATTCAGAAATATGGGTGGCTCTATTTAAACTTTTTTTAAATTCGAATCCAGCGATCGGCGCAGATATTACACAAATTTTAACAGCTATGTCAGAAATTCAAAAGCAAACCAATAATTTTAAAAAGCAGACTGATTTAGCTTCTGAATTGCTTAGTAAATTATCTTTTGATCTAAATGAAGAATCTTTAAATACAAAAATAGAGTTAGTGCGACAATTCAATGAACAGCAAAGACAACTTAGAAATGCGCAATTTAGAAAAAGTATACTTCATTTTTTTGGCAAAATACTTTTTTGTCTTGTATTTTTTGTCGTTGCAATACCAACTTTATTAATCAGATGGACTTTGAGATTTTTTTGGGGAATTTTGGGTTGGTTTATAAATATGTTTTATTGCAATTGGCGGCGCACAAACTATAAGGGTCAAGGATTTAAAAATTTTGGCTGGGAGTTTTTCGGATTTCTCTCGATCGGACTCGTTGGAGCGGTTGCAAGACGGTGGTTTATTTCTGATCCTCTTGCGATATGCCAAATATTCAAAAATTTGTGGTATAGATTTTTTGGTGATGATAACGATATTAATAATCATCAAGTATATGTCACAGGTTTTATAGTGTGGACAGGAAATAAAAAAATAAACGGAAAAGATCTTATTTATCGCAACGACAGTCATGTTAAAAATTTTGGTGTTGGCGATTATTTTAAATTCATGTCTGGATATTCTGAAGTTATAAATAAATCTGAAGCTGAAGGTTATCCCGAAGATAACGTGCCACTTCAAAGTAAATTAGAAAATATTAATACTGATCCTGATTTTTCACCGTTCCGTTATTATTAATTTTAGGTGATATGTTTTTACTTAACAAATATTTTTTTGAATAGCAAAATAAAATTTGAAAAAGCAAAAGCAACCTGGAAAGAGGTTGCTTTTTTATTGAAAAAAATTTATTTTTTCATTTTAATGTCTGCTTGAACGTGAATTCTAACATCAATAATAAGATTTTACAATCAAAACTTAAAACATGATAACCAAAAAAGTATTATACGTTGCTTGCATATCAAACATAAACATAAGAATATTCCTTGTATTTTGATTTCGAAATAAACTTTTTGCGACTAATTTATTATCTGCAAACTATGAATTTTAAAAGTAAAGTAAAAAACAGTTTTATGCAAAAATGCGATTTCAAAACAATTGTTTACCGAAGATTATTTTTATAAATATTTTCAAGAGCTATAGCATTAGTTTCACTATTTCTACGCATGTTAAAAAATGATTGTTCGATTTTACACAACAACGCAATTTATATAATCTAATCGTGTCAGTTTTATAAGCAATGAAAATTTGTAATAAAGATAATACAAAACCCGCAACTGTAAATATGATTGACATAATAGAGGTTATGATAGGTATAAAACACAATATAGCATTAAGCAGAAAAAACAAAAAAGCCAAAAAAGTGATTATGGTTCCTATCAACAAAAATATTTTTAAGAGCGATATTGAAGGTTTATTATTACTTGAATTTGGATTTATAAGTTTCGATACACATTCTGCTTTTAAATGCAAATTTTTATTTATATCCGTAATACTAACTATATCTTTTTCTTTTTCCGGCTCCCGTTTTTCGATTTTGATTTTCTTGTTTGCTTTATCTGGGACCATTCTTAAACTGGATTGTGTCATCAAGTCTCTAAAAACAGAAAATCTATTATCAAAGCAACTATTGAATTTAATATCATCGATATTATTACAACAATGACAAAAATTATCCAAAACGCTCAGCTTACCGACAAGTTTCGCAAATCCAGGACACTTATCTTTATTGCTAAATAAATTTTCAATACTGTGTTTAAAATTTTCAACCTTAAGACCGTCATCACCGTATAAATCGTGTAAAATTTGGTAAATAACAATACAAAAACAAACAAAATTTTTGTTTTCAAATGTGGATGACTCACTTTGGTTTGAAAAATCTTTTTCAGGCCTAAAATCTTCATTTTCAAAATTTACTTTATTTGCAAATGAATTAAAAAGATCGCTAAGTACTTTTGATGGTATCTTCACTTTCAAACATTGTTGCAGTCTTTCTTTAGAGTGCCACCAACACATAGATCGCTTTTCAATACGCATCAAAACACTGCATAGATTCAGGTGTAAATTCGATAAGTGAAACAAATTTCGAATATATAATTTTTCCCTTGTTCCATTTTTCTGAACATCGTCATTTTTTACTACAACCAAAATTTCTTGGTCGAACAAATTCCATTTATCATTTGAATTATTATAATCGTTTATAATCTGCTTTTCATATTCTATAGCTTCTGGCTCTTGTATAATTTTAAAATCCGAAACTGTTTCGTCTTCGTCTTCATAAAAACTTTCCTCACTGACATCACTTTGGTCCAAGTTATTAAACATGTCTGTCTCTCCCACAATTTTTTTATATCCTTTATTTTACCGTACTTATAATACGATTTCACCATCTAAAATTTTTTTCGCTATAGTAAGCGACATTAACTTATGCCGATTGCTCGCTAAAAAAATGAAATGATCATAACGACGTGCGGAAAGTACACGAACGCGACCTAATCATTGATATCAGAGTATTAGCCATTAAGGTTTTCTTTTATTATTAAGGTTTTTTTTATAAGACACTTTGCTTTTTTGTGCCAGGGAGCGTTATCCATAATCATGTAGTACTTGCATCCTTCCAGAGCGGGACATTCGCTGAGAA
>CAMKTI010000142.1 GCA_946415665.1 uncultured Clostridia bacterium | reverse complement strand
AAAAAATCTACTTTGACAAAGGTTATTACTCAATAGATAATTATATTATGGGAATTGCATTCTCCATTATCATCAATATCTCCGGCAATTCCCCCAATAAATTCATTATTATTACTTCTAAAATCAACTTCCTGATTCAAATTATCTTTTTCTCCTAAACACATTAAACTATTACAATCAAAAATTTTATTTCCAAATCCAGCTATCCCGCCAATATAATTTTTCCCATTTAAAATAACTTTCGCGCAACAATTTTTTATTAAAAATCCTGAATTTCCAGCAATTCCTCCAACATAATCTCCATCATTACTTTTAATTATTCCAGTGCTTAAACTATCAAACACAGCACCGATTTCTGCTTTGCCAACAATTCCGCCTACATAATTTTTTTTTGCTTCAACTCTGCCATTATTTTTACAGTTTTTTATAATTGCTCGCGCACGATAAACAAAATCCAATGACCTTTGATTTTCTTCTTTCAAATCATCTTCTCGATCAAAATCATATTCAAACGCTATAATTCCAGCAATTCCTCCGACATTTAAATCTCCGTTTATAAATCCTTTATTAACGCAACTATTTATTTTTCCTTTAATAACATTATCATTTTCTACATCCGAAATATCTTTAAAATAATCTTCAAGCTTCCAACTTTTATTTTTCTGCTCATCTATTTTTTCTTTAAAGCTATCAAATACATCCATCACCTGATCTAAAACGTCATTTAAATTTTTATTTACAACATCCTGTCTTAAATTTAAACTATCGCTTAAATCAAATATTACATCCGAAATTTTATTTAACTTCTCTAAAACAAAATCTTTATCATTTAAAAAATCATCGCTTATTTTATCTAAATTTAAATTTGGCTCGCTGATAAATTTATTTACCTCATCAATCACATCATCAAAATTATCTATTATTTCACCAAATTCATTTCTTAATTTACCGGTCGTTTCTTTTGCAGAACCAATTCCATCTTTTAGATATCCTGTCGCAATATTAATTTCTTTCATCGTTACATAAAAATTATTTAATCCATCACTTATCTTTAAAAAATTATCATTAATATCTCGCATATTTTTTTTTATATCATCAAAATCATCTTTAATTTTTTCTTTATCCAAACCATAAAAATAATTTTCAAACGCAATTATATTTCCAGCTAAATTCTTACTATCTACTTTTAAATTTCTAAAGCCATTCTTAATCATCTCAAATAAATTAATAAAATTATTTAACACCAAAATCAAATCTTTTTTATTATCAAATTCTTTATTAACCATTTTTTCTTTTACTTTAGTAAAATCATTTTTCAAATCATCACATAACTCAACTAAATTTTCATAATCTTCACCAAGATATTCCAAGCTATTTTTAAAATTTTTCCACCCCGTTTTAAAATTATTTCTATCATCAAGATTATCTTTTATATCATCAACTAAATCAAATATATTATTTAATTCATCCGAAATATTTTTAAATGCATTGCTAAATTTTTTTATTCCAGACAAACAATTATCCATATCAATTTCATCATGTGCTTTATCAAAAAAATCCAATGCGTTTTTATATTCTCCAAAAATTTTATTTGCGTTGCTCAAATTTTTATTTATTTTTTTCAAACTAGGCATCGTGTTATTTAAAGTTCGTGATATTTTTTCTATCTCAAAATTTATTTTTTCAACATTTTTATTTACATAACTTTGTGTTCTATCTGTCATTTTTTTTACAGATTTATTTAATTCATCAACATCATTACGCAAACCAGAAATTTTATTCAAACTATCTTTTCGTATATCTTTCGAATGATTAATCAGCTCTTTTAATAAATTTTTTAATTTATCTAGCTCGCCCGAAACTTTATTTAAACTCCCTTCGTCATATTTTAGATTTCTATATGGTTCTGTTTGTCCACAAATTCCTCCAATATCTTTTCTACCATATATTTTCCCTGTATTAATACAATTATTTACATAATTATTTTGTCGGCCACAAATTCCACCGATATTATACCCCGTGTGTTTAAAACCAATTTGATTATTATTTACACAGTTTTCTACAATCCCATCAGAAAATCCAACTATTCCACCAATGTCAGTCACATCAACAAAATTTTCTCTCGATATAATTTTTTTCAAGTCTATATCGCCTATTGTTCTATCTATATTAATTTCACTGTTATTAACACAAGAATTATTTTCGCATGAATTTATTTCTCCCGAGTTTTTGCCACAAATTCCACCAACATATTTCTCGCCAAATATTTTTCCGTTTGATTTGCAATTTAAAATTTTTCCGGTCTCATAATTTATCCCAACAATCCCACCAATATTTTCTTTGCCTTTAATTTCTCCGCTAAAAACACAATTTTCAATAAGCCCAAAATTTTTAGCTGCAATTCCACCAATATTTTTTTGTGTACTGCCAGAATCAAAATTCATATTCACTTTTAAATTTTTTACTTTCGCATTTTCTCCTAAACAATAAAAAAAAATAAATTCACTTGTGTTTCGTGAAAATTTTAAACCGCTTATTTTATAACTTTGTCCGTCAAACTCACCATTAAAAATTCTTAAGCATTTAAATTTGCTTTTTGATAAATCAAGATCGCTTTGCAAAATAATTTTTTTGCCGATTGACCAATCATCATCAAAACATTTTTTTTCTAAGTTAATTAAATCATTTTCGTTGGCAATATAAACAAAATTTTTATTTTCGCTGCAAAACATAAAATTATTCTTACCCAAAAAAAATATCGATAGTAAAACAAATATTACTCCGAGCAAAATTTTTTTTTCACAACAAAAATATTTTTTCACGTAATTAATCCTCCGCTTGATATTTTAAACTTGTAACACAAAAATAATATTGTATGTGGGGGAAAAAAACCTATCGTTTTGTTTTTACATTTTTAATCAATTATCTTGTTTAACCTGTAAATAAAATCGGCTAGACAACGTTTACGTTCAATAAAAATAAAAGATAATCAAAAAAAAAATTGGTAAAATAAATAAAAAAAATAGAGAAAGAAGAGAAAAATAAACAAAAAAACATATCATAGATTTGATATAGATGATAAAACATGGGAAAAGATAGAACCACATTTAACGAGGCAACACGGTAACATGGCCAAGGCAATGGGAAGTTTATCAACGCGGTTATTTTAATACTTAAAACAGGATCTTCGTGGATGGATTTACCGTCGGATTATGGAGAGTGTGGTGCGATTTATCAAAGATTTATTCGATGGCAAAGAAAAGGCATGTGGAAAAAATTATTTGAGATACTGAGGGGTGATGTGAGCTTTGAATGACTAATGATAGACTCCAGTTATGTGAAAATACAGTTGGGGCTCGCGGCGGAAATCAGGCTATATCAAAGACAAAAGGGAGCTCAATTCAAAAAATTATACTTGGCTGTCAATAAGTGTGGTCTGCCTGTAAAGTTTATTATTATAGATGAAACACATGCCGATTGTAAAAAGGCTATTAACTTGCTCAAAAATCTCGATGTAAAACTAGTCTTTGCAGATAGAGCTTATGATACCAACGAGATCCTGTCTTATACAGCAAAACGAAATATAAAATCAAAACTTAACGGACTTGAACAGCGTGATTATAAAGGTTTTAAGGTTTTGAAGAAAAGAGACAGTAGGCTCACCACAAACTCCATCGTTTTAAACATATTATCGAGAGAGAATACCTTCCTTGCTTTTAAATGTTGGCAGTGATAAGATGGAGATATGAAATTTACAAAACTACAACGTAAAAGGCTAGAGAAATTAATGCCGACAGCAAAAAAAACAGCGAAGATATCAAAACTACGAATTCATGTGTGCAATGCTTTACATAATAGATAATGATTGTAAATGGAGAGCGCTACCAAAAAAATATGGAAACTGGCACACAATTTATATAAGGTTTAGTAGATAATCGAAGAACGGTAAGATTGCCAAAATTTTAGAAGCTATGAAAAGGCAAAGACTGCTTAACGAAGAAAATTATATACTCTTTATTGACAGTACGAGTATAAAGGTGAGTCCAGATGCAAACAAGAATAAAAACAATCAGAAACAAAGTATCGGACGTTCAAAAGGGGTCCTGACAACTAAGTTAAACCTATGTTGTAAATCTTCATGTCCAGTGGCTTTTCATTTGTCTCCTGGCAATTCTCGTGATGCTCCCGAAGGAAGAAAGTTGATTGAATCCATATATTCCAAAAATAATAATTAT
>CAMKTI010000141.1 GCA_946415665.1 uncultured Clostridia bacterium | reverse complement strand
CCAAAATTTTAGCAGCTATGAAAAAGCAAAAACTGCTTAATGAAGAGGATTATATATTCTTTATTGATAGTACGAGCATCAAGGTGAGTCCAGATGCAAACAGGAATAAAAAAAATCAGAAACAAAGCATTGGACATTCAAAAGGGGGCCTGACAACTAAGTTACACTTATGTTGTACATCTTCATGTCCAGTGGTTTTTCGCTTGTCTCCTGGCAATTCTCACGATGCTCCCGAAGGAAGAAAATTGATTGAATCCATATATTCCAAAAATAATAATTATCTCCTGATGGACAGAGCTTACGAAGATGATAAAACTTTAGCTTTAGCTAAAAATCACGGCTTTAAGACAGTTGTTTCACCTAAAAAAAATCGTAAGTTTTCTTGTTGCTATGATAAACACCTTTATAAACATCGCAATAATATCGAGCGATATTTTCTGAAATTGAAACGTTTTAGAAAAGTTTCTACTCGCTACGATGAGCTTGATTCTATTTTTATTTCTACCATATCTTTTGCTTTTATTTTTGACTTGCTTTTTATGTGAACGCTCCCTAAAAGAAGCCAGTACAAATATGGTTAAAGCATTGCATAATAAATAGGTCTGGATGATTCACTGCATATGCTTGAAGCATTCAATAGCGCTACGTACGTTGGAATTTTGGGTATCATAGCTCAATTTTTTCCAATTTATTTTCGACTTGATTTAAATGTTTCAAACTTATAAACGGAAAAACATGAAGTCCTTCCGTTTTTTTTATTGCCAAAAAATATCTTTTGACTTAAAGATATATATTTCGTGTATTCATAAACACAAAAAAATTTGGAGCGAGAAAAAAATAAATAACAGATCTATAAAAATCGGCGTAAAATCACTGTGAATAGTCTAAGTAGCATTCACATAAAAAGCAAATAAAAAATAAAAGAGAGAGTTTGGGCCAATTTATTTTTATTTTATGTAAACGCTAACCAACCGTAATCATATTATAAAACACGAAAAATATTTTGTCAATATCTATGATCTTTCTTTTCGATTTTTTTGTTAGCCAGTTTATTTTTTTGCCAAACAACTTCCCAAGCTCATTTCATTTTCAAAACAAAAAACAAATCTTTACTAACAAAACCAAAATAAAAATTAATAAACATACATAAAAAACACATTCCAAAATCAATTTTATTCTTATAATTTTTTTCGCCTTATATTTATTAAATATTTTATCAGCTAAAAACAAATCCGGATTTTTTTCTTTCATGACAAAAATAACTTCGTCATAAAATTTTGTCGCGTCGCCTTTTATAATTATCGTCCGTTTAATTTTATTTTTTAAATCTTTTCCCATATGCGTCCCACCAAAATAGTTATGTCATCTTTAATAAAATTTTTGCTTTCAGCTTTTATATTATTCAAAATAAAGTCTGCTATATCTTGCGGATTATTACTATTCAAATTTAAAATCAAATCCAATAGCCATTTTTTTTTATCAATTACATTTTCAATCGTGTCAAAAACTCCATCTGTCATCATGATTATTACATCGCCGTTTAAAAATTTTTTATCAAAAAACTCATAATCTACATTATTTAAAATCCCCATAGGCAATGACGAAGATTTTATTTCGCTCAAAAAATCATTTCTAAACAAAAAAGAATTTGCCGCTCCAATTTTTATAAATTCTCCGACGCCATTAAATAAATCAATAAAACAAATATCAAGCGTAGCAAAACTATCATCACTATTTTTTAAAGCCAAAACAGAATTTATCATTTTCATCGCTGTATTTTTGTCAAACCCTGCTTCCATAAAATCTTCAAATAATTCTATCGTCGCCAAACTTTCAGACCGTGCTGAATTCCCCGAACCCATTCCGTCAGATAAAACCATTGCAAACTGTCCATTTTTTAATTTCAAAATCGAATAACAATCTCCAGATTCTTTACTATTATTTTTTACACATCTCGCCACACCCACATTTATAAAAAATTTTTTTTCCTCAACAAATTTTAAAATATGCTCATACAAAAAATAATTTTCTTCTAAAACCATTTTTTTATCCAAAATATTATTTAATAACATCCTAATTTTTTTTGCCGTCGCTTTATAATTCACACACGATTTTATATCAATAATTATTTCATATCTTCCGTTTTTATTTTTATTCGCCGTAACCGATTCAAATTTTATATTATTTTTAACTAGCTCATCCAAAATTTTTTCTTCCAGCTCATTATCAAAATTAATATTAAAGTCTAATTCACTCGCCAAATTATTTATTATTTCAGACACACCAAATAATTGCTGCGAAACTAATTCTCTACTCTCAATTATTTTATTATTCCATTTCAAATTCATTTTATAAATTTCAAATAACCTATTCGTGTTATCAACAAATTTATTTATATTCACACAGTTTAATTTAAAATCATCAGCAATATTTTTTACATCAACATAACCTTTTTTCTCACACAAATTTAAAATCCCAAACACACTCTGATAATTTACATAAAAATTATTTTTCCAACAAAAATCTCTCATTCCACAATTATTACACGACCTATTTACAATACAATCAATTAATTTTTCTATATCTTTCCTATCAAAAAAATTTTTTTTGCGCGATAAATTATTAAACGTCATCGATAATTTTTTAAATGCCGCCGCAAAAGATTTTAATTTCAAATTTATCATGCTTTTTATATTACAAATATATTCTTCCCCAAGATTTTCTTTTTTCTTATAAAAATCAAATGGCAAAACCAAAAACAAAACCTGCGAAATTATTAACTCAATAACAAAATTTTTATTCATAAAATCACGAGAAAAATAATAAATAATAACCGGCAAACTAAAATCCATTAAAATCAAATTAATCACTTTATTTTTTTTTAATAACCCGCTTAAAATTCCAAAACTCGCCAAAAAAATTATTTTATTAAATTCAATTATTCCAACCAGATTCAAAATTATTCCCAAAATAAAACCAAACATACAGCTATAACTACTTCCAAAATTTCTGCCAATTATCATCAAACATAAAAAAACAATTACGTCCATAATAAAAATATTAGCGAAACAAATATCACTCATCCCACAAATTATTGCCCCGAAAATAATTCCAAGTCCTATTAATAAATCATTATCAATTTCAAATTTCTTTTCTTCCAAAAAAAATTTTTTTACCGGACTCAAAACATAAACCAAACAAAAAACAAACATACTTTCAAAAAAATTAGTTAACAATAAAAAATTATTTCTGTGCCACATAAAAAAAATAATCACTGAAGAAAAAAATAAACCTAAAAAACCGTTTAGCGCTTTAAAAAATAACTTTTTCTTATTAACAAATATATTTATTAAACCCATAAAAAATATCGCAAATAAATATCTTAAAAAATAAATGCCCGATAATTTATTTAATGAACCAAGCAAAATAATAAAGCTTAAAAAATAAAAATCCATTCCACCAAAAAATAAACTTAAATACGCGATTGCAAACGGACTTAAAAATTTAAAAACTATAACTCGCGCAATAAAAAATCCCATAAAAATAAAAGCCAATCTTATTAGCTTTAATTTCTTCCAGATAAATTTTTTTGTTCTGCCCAAATCAAAAATAGTTTGCACCGGATTACCCCCGACACAAACTATATTTTTATAAAAAAAAACTTTTTGTAGTTTCTTATCACGATTAAAATTATCTTTCTTTCATAATTCGCCATTTAATATTCTTTTTTTAATTTATATCTCCGTATTTTTTATACTTGCATTTTTATCCTGTTCTGGACTTTTATTTTTTTCTTCTTTTTTACGATCTGAACTTTGACAAAATATACAACAACAAAAAATCGTTTTAAACTCAGGCACAAAATTAAATTTTTGATCTAAAAATACAAAAGCAATTAACGCAATAATCGGAATCAAAGCGTAAAGCCAACTAACAAATACCCCAACATAAATTGCAAGCAAAACGAAAAAAATTATTTTGCCGATGTGATAATTCGATTTTGCTTTTTCTTTTCTCTGATTGCCGTTTGCAGTTTCTTTAAAAATTTTATTTTCGAAACTATTTTTATTATCATTTTTTATATAACCACCATTTTTCTCGAATTTGCTATCTAAATTTGAATTATCATCATTTGTTTTCAGTATTTCATTATCATCACTATTATTTTTACTATTATTTTTTATACCATCACCATTTTTCTCGAATTTGCTATCTAAATTTGAATTATCATCATTTGTTTTCAG
>CAMKTI010000140.1 GCA_946415665.1 uncultured Clostridia bacterium | reverse complement strand
AGAAAGGCAAAGAAGAAGGTATTAAAGAAGGAGTAGAAAAAGGTATTAAAGAAGGCATTAAGAAAGGAGTTGAAAAAGGTATTAAAAAAGGTATTAAAGAAGGTATTAAGAAAGGCAAAAAAGAAGGTATTAAAGAAGGCGAAATTAAAAAAGCTATCGAAGATGTAATAGCCTTTGCTAAAACCGGAATGAGTTTAAAAATTATATGTCAAACGTTAAATGTTGACGAAAATATTAAAAAGCAAGCTATTAAAAAATTAAATGAAATGGGAGTTAAATATTTTGATTAATGAAAAAAATGCAGAGCAAATAAAAAAGACAATTGAAGATGCAATGTCATTAAGTTAAGATTGCAGGCGTGCTTGGATAAGCAAAACAGCAGGAAACTAGTTGTTTTTCCTGCTGTTTTCTTTGTTTTTTTGTATACGAACTGGGAATATTTGCGTCTGGCAAAAGTTTTTATTACAGATTTTACTTTTTATGCTATCCCACATAATATAATAGGCTGTAACAAATTCAATTTCCGACAATAAACTGTCTATTTGCGTCGAGATTTTTGAGCAAGTTAATAGCTTCTTTACAATCGGCATGTGTTCCATCTGTAACGATAAATTTTATAGGCATACCGCGCTCATTAACGGCTAAGTGTATTTTCGGATTGAGCTTCCTTTTGTCTTTGATTTTCCGCAAGCCCCAGCTGCATGCTTATATGCTTTCACATAACTCAAGTTTATCATCAGCTATTCAAATTTTTTGCTATTTTTCAGTATCTCATCTCAAATAATTTTTTCCACATACATTTTTGTTGCCATCGAATAAATCTTTGATGAACCGTGCCTAATTTCCCATAATCTGGAGTAAAATCACTCCACAAAAATCCTGTTTTAAGTATCCAAGCAATTGCATCGACAAGTTTCTGATTACATTTGATTATGCCTCCATGTTGTCGAGGCTGGCCTATCAGCTGTGATTCTATTAGCTCCCAATTTGCATCGCTTATTTCAAATATGTGGTATATCCTTTCCTTCATTTTTATTTTTGCTTCTTTTTTTATTTCTTTTCGTTACATTCTACTGGATAGATTATTTTTTCCCTTGTCTTGTTGCTTGTTTTTTTACTCAGACAGTATCTAACATCAAAAAAAACGGATACAAAAAAATTTGCATCCGTTTCAAAAATAAATTTTTATTTATAAACAAATATTAATCTCCAAAATAAATTCCAAGTGATTTAGCAATATTTACAAGTTCACCCTTTGGATCAACAAATTTTGGTTTTTCTACGACTTCTTCCAAACTCACGTAGCTTATTTCATTATTTTTTAAGCAAACCATGCTACCAAATTTTTCTTCTCGAATTAAATTCAAAGCACCGTAAGCGTATCTCAAAGATAAAATTCTATCAGCTGCAGAAGGTTCCCCTCCACGTTGAATATGCCCGAGCGCAACACTTCTTACTTCATGATCTTTTACAATCAATTCCAAATCATGAGCAATTTTTGCACCGATTCCCCCAAATCTAACTGGATCCGGACTATCAGAAACAATTTTTCCAATTACTGCTTGTCCACCTTTTTCTTTTGCTCCTTCGGTTACGACTATTATCGAAAAATGTTTCCCTAATCTATCACGCTGTTTTATTTTTTCAACGACTTTATTTAACTCATACGGAATTTCTGGAATCAAAATTACATCAGCAGAACCAGCAAGTCCTGCACGCAAAGCAATCCATCCCGCATTTCTTCCCATAACTTCGACAACAAAAATTCTGTGATGCGATTCAGCAGTCGTATGTATCCTGCCTAAATTTTCCGCAACAATATTTACTGCAGTATCAAATCCAAATGTGGAATCTGTAAAACCTAAATCATTATCGATAGTTTTCGGTACACCAATAACATTTATTCCCTTTCTAGAAAAATCTCGTGCACTCGTAAGCGTTCCATCGCCGCCTAAAACTATTAAAATTTCTATACCCATATCTTTCATATTTTTTATTGCTACATCCGAAACATCTTTTTTTACAAAATTACCATCTTCATCGTTTACAAGATAATCAAACAGATTATCTTTATTCGAACTATACAAAATCGTTCCGCCACGATTTAAAATTCCTGATGTTGTTGCCAGCGTTAATTTTACATAATCGTTTTTATATAAACCCTTATAACCCGATTTATACCCAATTATTTCGCAATCGGGTTTCCAATTTTTTAGCATCTTAACCAAAGCATAAATCACTGAATTTAATCCCGGAGCATCGCCTCCGCCTGTCAAAATTCCTACTCTCATAAAAATTACCCTCCGTTTTTATTTGATTTTATTGCTTAAATTTATCTTTAAAAGAATCATATGCAAAAATTGCAGCGATTGTTTTGCCATCTGTAATTTTGCCTTCATAAATTAATTTTTTCGCCTCTGACAAATTATATTCTTCTAAGCTTATAAATTCATCTTCGTCAAAATTTTGTTTTCCAATCAAAAAATTATCAGCCATAAAAATATTTACCAGCTCATTACAAAAACCGACTGACGAATACATTTTAAACATAAAAAACAATTTTTTTGCAATCAAACCGGTTTCTTCTTGCAATTCTCTTTTTGCACAATCTTCCGGACTTTCATTTTTTTCCATTATACCCGCCGGAATTTCAAGAGAATAATTTTTAATTGCATGTCTATATTGCCGAACAAAAATTATTTTTTTATTTTTTATTGCTAACACCGCACTACATTCGTCGTGCAAAATTATTTCTCGCTCAGCAATTTTTTTATTTGGCAACTCAACCAAATCTTTATAAACCTTAATTATTTTACCAGAATATATTTCTTGCCGATTTTTTTCATCCTCCATTTTTATATCAACCTCCTTTTACAATTAATCAATTGCCATTTATAAATAAATCTTACAAATTATAAGCTTGCCAAAAAAAAATTCAATATGTGCGAAATTATTTGTTCATACAACCAAACAAAAAAACTGTTTTTTGAAAGAAAAATAGTTGCCGAAAAAACTCTTATTTTATTTTTTCCCATTTTATCATTTTGAATTTAATTGTTATGCAAAATTAATTTGTCTGATGGAGATTTTTATTTTTTAATCTCTGTTGTTAATCAAAAAAAATTAAATGGCTTGAAAAATTAATTTTTATCTGTTAGAATTACATTTGAGTTCAAAAATCTAAATTCAATTTGAAAAAAGCTTGATACTGGACGAAAAAGATTTTTTGACTAAAAAAAAATTTTAATGAGGTAGATTTCATGGAGTATGGTACGAACGGATATCCAAACGAACATCCAAATAATCCAAACGAATATCTAAGTTATGAAGAATCCGGAGTAAAAAAAATGTTGGATGCTAAAAAGCTGGTAGTAAGAAATAAAATGATAGCTTGGGGATTCGGAATGGTTTTAGGAATTGGGATTTCTGCTGTTGGATCATTAAGTGTTTTAGGAATTTTAACTTTGCCTGTGTTTTTACCATGGATTTTAGTTGGTTTAGGAGCAACAATTATTTTGATATGTAATAAAAGGTTTTTATTTCATTTGTGTGATAGACATATTACGACAATATACTCAAAAACACGAATGTTTGCTGTATTTTTTAGTTATGTTGTGCTGGCTATTCCAAGTGGAATCAATTTATTACCAGTCTTGACTTCTCTGGCATATCTTTTGTTTCGCAACTACAAAACAGGAAAACCATTGACTATGTTTGATCGTCGAAATTTAGGTTTTGCTTCTGACCATCTAATATTTGGTGGAATTGCTTTAACAATAACCTCAGCGACTGCAGTTTTTGTTTTTAATTTTTCACCTTTGGCATTTGTTGCTGTTGCTCCGCTATTTGTTTTGGGAATTTTGTTTAAGATTGTTGCGCTTATTTGGTAAACAAAAATAATATGGATAAATATCGTGCAAAAGATGAATCTTATATGAGTGATAATGTTGCCTCTCCGCAACACAAACTTGAAGAAGAAGAAATATTTGCTGTTGCTTTGAAGCGTTGTTTGTGTTGTGCGCCACAGAAAAAATATTATGATAATGCGGTTGAAAAAGAATATTATGATAATGCGGTTGAAGATGAAGAACACTTGTAGTCTGACAAGCGTTATCCTGATCTAGATAAAGCAAAAATATTTAGCAAATTTAGATATGGTAAACAAAGAAAAATGGTAGCCTAATACGACCCCTGCAATAAAGCAGTCAAGCAATCGGGAAGAATAATCTACGAAATAAGATATAGTGAAAAGGAATAAAAATAAAAATGAAGGAAAGGATATACCACAGATTTGATATAAGT
>CAMKTI010000139.1 GCA_946415665.1 uncultured Clostridia bacterium | reverse complement strand
GAAAAGAATTATTCGCACCTTATAAAGACATTTGCGAAGCGATGAAATCATACAGTGAAGAAAGAAATAATAAGACTGGAATAATAACTGATTTCTTACGAGGTTTAAGAGATTTACCTAATCAAATGAAAATAATGAAAAGAACTAAATTATTATTAAGTATAATGAATAGAGGAAATAAGAACTTATTGGAACAAATGAGAAGTTCTTTATTAGAATGGTCAAGAAGATCCGCAGCGATAAAGCAAGAAAATTATTCCGAAATTATTCAGAAATTCATAAGAGATAAATTACAAAGAAGAGTTGCCCAAAAACAAAAAATAGAAAACGCCTTCGAAAATATTAAATATTATATCTGGTCTTTGACTTTCAAAAGAATCGCTGATTCCGCTAATAAAACCGTTCTTAAAGATATTTTACTTAAATATTTCAACCAAAAAGATGCTAATAACATGAAAGTATTAAAAGATAAATATCACAAATGGAATTCCCTTTTACCTTATTTACGTCAAGTTAATGCAGCGATATTAATCCAAAGTTGGGTAAGAGGAAAAGGAGTCAGAGATGAAATGGAAAAAGCAAGAAGACTTTCCTATCTTTTACTTAATATAATAGCTAGATATAAAAACGATCTTAGTCCTTATTTATATAAATGGCAAAAAAATGCAAGATTATTATACGCACAAGAAATGAATTTAGTTATTCAAAACTTCTGTAGAACTAATTTAAAAAATAGACTTAAAAACAAAAGTTGCCAAGCTTTACAAGATCTTTTCTATGATCATATATTTAAACAAATCGCCGATATGCTCAATGGCGCAAGCAAATTTAATCCAGATAATTACGAAAAATTCGTACAAATTTTATCAAGAGCGATAAAAAGAGACCCCTATGAAAAATTAATGAAATCATTAAGATGGAATAATATCATGAATAAAATGACTTTTGCTCCAGGATTATTCGAAAAATTACAAAAAACAATTTTACGTAAATATTTAGATCGTTGGTACGAAAATGGTTATAATATTCCAAACAGTGCTGCACTTTTAATCCAATCAGTATTTAGAGGATTCATTTATAGAAACTATTTCAATAATAAACAAACATTAAAACAGAAATTGATGTATATTCTTAATTTATATTCCATGAAAAAAGAAGATCAAATAAAAGTCGCTTTATATAAATGGAATAAAAATATCCAAAAATTACGATGCGTAGAAAATGGTGAAATAATAAACGATTTCTGTAGACAAATTCGTGCATTAACTTTAGCAAGAAATCAAAAGAAATGGCAACGTTTATCTCATAGATTACTTCCTCATCAAATTAACTTCGTATTTAAATTAGGTAAAATTAATCGCGCTTTAGATAAAGTCCACAAAAGAAGATTCATGGAAAAATTAGACCAAGCTGCTTTAAGGAATTTCATGAACGAATTATTCATAAGACTTTTATCCAAATATGACGACGACGCTAAAATGGAATTACTCCGCCGAAAATTAAATCATTGGAGAAATCAAGCAAGAAGAATGAATGATTACAAATACGGAATGATTACCTTAATTCAAAATGAATGGAGAAAATTCCACGAAAGAAATTTGATGCAAAAAGATATGAGATTAAAGACCTTATTACAAAGATTCATTGAAAGAGTTTTGAATTACGGCGATGCAACATTACCCGCCGCTATGCATAAGTGGAATAAAATTGCCCACGCGATGAAATTTAAACAAAGTGCGACTACAATTCAAGATTTTTGTAATGACATAAAAGAAACTATTAAAGCTATAAAATATAATAAAACAGTTAAAAAAATAGGAGAAGGTTTAGATTTACTTGATAGTATTCCATTCGGATTAACTTGGGCTTACGATAAACTTAAAGAAAATAATAGAAAATTAGCATTAGGTGAATTAGTTAATTTCTTGCAAGATAAAATAAATAGTACTAAAAAAGAATTCTTTGATAAATATAATGACTGGATAAAAGGTAATTTAGTATCCAAATTATTCCCGTTCAGAAAATACTTTATGGAAAAAATCCTTAGAATGAAATTAAAACAATGGAAAGAAATCGCCGATGAAATTAAACGAAGAGACGAAATGGAAACAACAAGATATAATAAAATAATAGAATTATTAAAAATAATGATTGATAGATATGATGACGATAAAATGGCAGTACTTCGCCGAAATTTAATGCGCTGGAAAGAAAAATCAGATTTAACCACTAAAGAAATAAACTCCAAAAAAATTGCTAAATACTTTACTGATACTTATAAAACCGTTAAAGCTAGAATTAACTGGAAAAGTTTAGGTGGTAAATTAAAATTCAGTAAATATGCTCAAGAAACAAAGGATTTAATTCAAAATATTAAAAAATTAGTCGGATTGCAAACATTTATTAATGATATTACTGATAAAATAAAACAAGATGGTCTCGTCCAATTAAAACAAGGAGATTACTGGCTTAGAATGATCGAAGTATTAAATAAATTCTTTGGTGTTCAAGACGAGAAAAATAAATTAAAAATAATAAATAAATATTTAAATAGATGGAAAAATATCGTCGAAAGAATGAACGCACGAGATGAAAAATTAGACATTGCTATGGATAATATAAACAAAAGACTTTTCATAGATAATGCAAACACATCCGCCGATGTGTTCCTTGTAAAAAAAGTCCAAGATATTATTCCAGTAGCAAGAGCCAAAGATTTCTTCAAGAATTTAAGAATATTAAGTGATAAATGGGATAAATTAGTTTTAGAACAAGGTGATAAATTACGCGATCTTTTCGATAGATTACTTAAAAATTACGGTGCTATATTAAAAAGAAAAGTAGTTCAATGGAGAGATAAAGCAAGGAAAATCACGGAAGAAACCGCCCAGAAAAGAATTGTGGATTATATCAAAAATAAATTCAGAATTTCAAACGCAAGAGAAAACTGGCAAAGAATTTCCAAATCTTTATCAATGTATGCTGGAAATAAAGATCTTTATTCCTTACTTCGTGTTTTAAGAAAAAGAATGGCCTTGCAATCAATGGCTAAAACATTAGACGAAGCTTTTAAAAAACCCGCTTTAGATCAATTAAGAGATGGTGCTGATTATCTCAATCTTATTAATTTCCTTAAAAGATTATTCGGTGATTGGGAAAACAGAAACGTCATTGCTTCATTACATCATTTCCTCAAAAAATGGAAAGACAAAGCTTATAAGATAAAAGCCCGTGATGAAAAAATAAAAATCGCCCTTAATGAATTAGATAATAAAATCCTATACAACAGTGTAAATAATATGACTAATATATTCATTATCAAAAAATTCAATGATACAATTCCTGCAGCAAGAGCCGCTGCTTTCTTGGAAAGAGCGAAAAAAAGAGCTGAAATGATGAGAGTCTTAGGAGAACAACAAGTTGCTAAAATTAAAAGATATATTCACAGATTAATGAGATCCGATGCTGAAAATATGAGAAATAAACTTATAAATTGGAGAGACACCGCGATGAAATCGAAAGAAGAAGCCGCGAAAAGAAGAATAGCGAAATTAATAGAAAATAAATATAAGACTAATTTAGCAAGAAGTAAATGGATAAACCTTGTGGAAAAATATGACTTATTTGTTAATAATAGTTTAATATACTATGTTAGAGCCAGATTAAGAAACTGGTTAAGAATAAGAGATATGATGGAAAAAATCAGGAATCAATTTACCAAAGTCGGAGTTGATCAATTTAAAGAGGCTGCAAGATTGGATCATACTATTGGCTTCTTGAAAGGTTTGTTCAATAATTGGGAAGGAAGGAATCAATTCCTTATTAAAAGATTCTATTATAGAAGATGGATTGATAAAGTTAATAAATTAAAACAAAGAGAACAAAGATTTAATGAATTAATGGAAGAAATAAATAAACAATATGTCAAGAATTGTGTTAATACCATGGCTGATGCTGTTTCGTGTTATAATGTTACTAAAGCTGTTCCAGTTGCAAGAGCTAAAGATTTCTTCACTAATCTTAGAAGATTATGGGGTGACTGGGACAAAATCAGAAAAAGAATTCTTGCTATAATGGGAAAATACTTAGAAAGTGAAGATGAAAAGAGAATGAATTATTTAAAGAGAAAATTATTACAATGGAAAGATAACGCTAAAGAAATGACTAAAGAAGCTTGCGGAAATAGAATTGCTAAATGGACTATGGATGCTTTCAAAAATGCAAGAATTAGACAAAATTGGAAAGATTTATCTAATAAATATGATATGTTTGTCAATAAGACTGCTTTATTCCAATTGAAATCAAGATTAAGAAATTGGCTCAAATTAAGAGATATGGCTGAAAAATTAAGAA
>CAMKTI010000138.1 GCA_946415665.1 uncultured Clostridia bacterium | reverse complement strand
TTTTCTTTGTCGTCGTTTTTTTTGTTGTCGTTTTCTTTGTCGTCGTTTTTTTTGTTGTCGTTTTCTTTGTCGTCGTTTTTTTTGTCAAAAATTGAATAGCTTAAAATACAAGTGAGTTTTTCACTTGATATAGCTACATTTGCAAGTTGATTGTCAGTTATTTGATCAAATATTTCATTGGCTTTGTGTTTTTCTTTGATGAATTGTCTTAAGATAAACGTTTTTATTTGTTCAATGGACATGAATTCCCGCTCTGCTACTTGTTTTTTAAATTCTTTGCACAAAAAACCATAAAACTCCGCATAATCCAAATCATTAAGTTCTTTAGATAAATTGTTAAGAATTGCTGAATCGATGCTATTACCCAATTTTTTCTTCGTTTTATCATCCAAAACTCCGATATGGCCTAATTTAAATTGGTCAGATGAAAATGGATTATGTCCTTCCTGGTTTTTGCTGTTAGCAAATGTAATTGCCAAGTGATTTATTAACGCATTGATCAAATTTTCTTTGGTGTCATAAGGACTGTTATCCACACACAAACAAAGTTTCTGATTCTCATACTTATATAATTTACCTTCTTTATTATTATCGTGTTTTTCAATTGCATTTGATACATAACTATTAAAATCTTGTAAAATTTTTCTTCGATCTTCTATCTCGGAATTAATTTTTTCCGTAACTTTTACTTCAGCTAAAATTACAACTTCATTTGCAGTTCGTTTGATGGATTCAAGGTCAATTAAATTTTCATTTTCCGCGTTTTTATACTTACCAATCAAATCATTTATTATTTTTTCTGATACAGCATAATAATTAACATCTGGCGAATCTATATCAATATTTTTGTTATTAACAATGACATTCTTGCCTTCGAATTTGAGACATTTATCTTTAATCAATTCTTCTACATGCTTTGTCATTGTCTCTTTTATTCTCTTTTGGTTTTCTTCTTCATTTTTAATAATTTCATTTTTAAATAAATCATAAAGTCCATTTTTATTTTCATTTGTTAATATACAATTTTCTTTAGAGAGACTCAATTCAAAATTATCATTAGGCTCTATTTGGATATTCTCTTTTTTAGTATAATTTGCGAATAGCGATTTAAGTATATCAGTACCTGCTTCTTCATTAGTTTTTGCTTGTTCATCAGTTGACATATCAAATACATATTTGTTTTTGCCAACCACAATATTCTTACCATCTATTACAAATAAAGATAAAGATTTATTTTTATGGTTTTCAATTGCTTGAGAAACGTAATTATTAAAACCGCTGTTAATTTCATTTTTAAGCTGCTTAGGAATAAATGGCTTCGTACCTTTTAGCTTTAAATCAATACGTTTAGTATTTCCACGTTTTGTGTTATTGCAATTCTGAGCATTTAAAGTGATTTTGCCAGATTTATCTACAGAAAATTCCACATCTTCAAATTTTTTTTTCTTTCCTTTCTTTACTTTCTTTACTTTCTTTCCTTTCTTTTTTTCTTTTTGCTCTAAAGACCATTCTTTCTCATCTTCATTTGATTCAATTAATTCTCTCCCATTTATTTCATCTTTTATTTCATCTTTTATTTCATCTTTTTTACCAAAAGACTCGTTCATAAATATCCCTCCAATAAATTTCTAATAGAAAACAAAAATATTTTTGTTATGCGCTTAAAAATAATTACGAAAAAAATAACGTCATTTAACCCTCCTTAATATTAATTCTAAAATAAAATTTTTTATTTATCAAGAGGTAATTCAAATTTGTTTATAAACGTTAATATCTTCTTCAATAATTACGAAAAAAAATGACGTCATTCAACTCGATGTCATTCAACCTTCCTCAATATTAATTTTAAAATAAAATTTTTTATTTGTCAAGAGGTAATTCAAATCTTTTCTATAAACGTTAATATCTTCTCTAAATAATAAAATTATTTTATTTACGACATCTAAAATTTTTGCTTACATAATAAATAAAAATCAAGAATAAATTTATCATTATTAATAAAACAAAATTTTTGCACGATAAAATTATTGCGTTGTAAAAGCTTGAGTTGTTTTGCAAAAAAGTTTGTACGTTCTCCGCTTCAAAATCAAAATTCACAAACAAAAATATTATTTTCATCAACACAACAGAAATAAAAGCATGTGTCATTTTGGCAAAAATATATAATCCAATATTTATTCCTGTTTTCGCAATAAAAGAAATCGTTTGCATATGTACACAAAATCCACCAAACGCCATTAAACCAGCTAATAAAATCAAATTTGATTGACATAAATTATTTTCCAAAAGTGATTTTGTGCCGTTCGTAATTTCTACTAAACCAAAAATCAAACCATAAAAATTTTTATATCCCAACTCTTTAAAAAAATTTATTTTACTAACTGGCAACCAAATAATTTTAATAATATTACTTAGCTCTAAAATTTTGCACAAAATACCAAATAAAACAACAAAGCCACCGATTTGTAACACACTAAAAATTGCTTCGCTTATGCTCTCTGAAATTAAAATTCCAAAATTTTTGTTTTTGCCATAAAAAAAAATCCGACTCAAATTATTTTTTTTGTCGCCGACACTAACTTTATTTTTTATAAAAAAACTAAATATTAATCCGTTGATAATCGCCGCAAAATAAATCGCAATCATTAAAACATAACCCAATTTTTTATTATTAAGCATATTAATTCCAACAGTTCCTAAAATAAAAATCGGTCCGGGATTATTACAAAAACTAATTAAAATTTGTGCTTCGGCACGAGAAATTTTATTTTCTTCGATCAAATTTTTTATAATTTTAGCACCAACTGGATATCCGCAAATCATTCCTGATATTACAGCAAAAGAGCTACTGCCAGAAATTTTAAAAATTCGCATCATAATTGGTTCGCAAAAAAAGCTGATTAAATCGATTATTTCAGTTTTAATTAAAATATTTGTCCCGATTAAAAAAGGCAAAAGCGCTGGCAAAATATTATTTGCCCATAAAATGATTGCATCACGCGAAGAATTTAAAATTTCTTTCGGAAACAAAAATAAAAATAAATTAAACAACCCGATAATAAAAATCAAAATAAACTTAAATATGGCGTTTTTTACTTTTTTCCAATGCATATTTTTCTCACATCTCAATTTCTTATTTATAAAATTTATTTTTTGCAACAAAAAAAAATTACTTGACATAACGTGCCAAGTAATTTTTTGTTATCTAAAATTATTAACTTAAAAATTTTTAGTTTAACATTTGTTTTATTACAGAAACTATTTACAGTTCCATGTTATCATCACCTTTAATTGCTTGTAATGGAGCAATCTTATTGAACAACTCATCTTTATCATCTTTAAAACGATAGTATCGCCGTGTTATTTCTGGATGACGACTCCTGTTTCTAACTTTGTCCCAGAAAAGTAGCCCCTACATTGTAATCAAACTGCCTAATACACACCCAAGCCATTGAAGCGCTGTAGCAAGACCATTTAAATCATAAATGTCTTCTATATTTATTTTGAAATTCTTGTGATTGTTGCTTCGTTAATAATCCTGTTTTTGCCAGATAATCACCTATGGCTATCCAAAACTTTTTTTCGTCATCTAGATTGATTTGCAAATTCTGCCAACTTTTGTTTTTCTTTTCATATTCCGATACTAAAGAACTTAATCTATTGCTAAGCTGTATTACCACATCACCTTTAAATTTTTGCCGCTCGTCTTTGTTTTTTAGTTCGCGTATTTTACCATTCTCTATATATTTTCTGTTTTTTACGTCTTTTAATAACTGAACTACTTCTGAAAATCGAGTTTTGTTCTCGTTGATATTGTTGTCATAATTTGACTGTATTGTTTTTTTATTTTCTAATCCTTCATGGTCGCGGTTGTTGTTAATGATATTTTTCTTTTTATCGCTTTGTGCTCCTACGTTTGTGGCTCTTGTTGTTTTTTGTTTACTAAAGAAGTTATTAAGCGCACTGATTTCGTCTTGGATGTTTTGTAATTTTTGACGCGCTATCTTTCGCAGCTCTGGATCACTAAAATCCAAATCTTTATTGTTATTTTTGAACGCATTTAATAATGCTATTAAGCCTGTGTGACTTTTATTAAGGTCAATTGCTCGGAGATGTTGTCTGAGTTTATTCAATATTATTTTAACATGATTGCTTGTTAAGTTTATATTTTTATTAGTTAATACATCTATTAAATTTATCATGTCTGTTATTTTTTGATCATTTTCAAGTTTATTCAATGTTATTTCAATATGGTTGCTTGTTAATTCAATGTCGTTACTCACCAATATTGACATGAAATATTTCAAATCGAATATTTTCTGAGTTTGTCCAAGGCTGCCGAATATTGCTGCATAAACCTCGCTATTTAATTCGATATCTTGGTGGTCATTTTTTTATTTTTCTATAAAAGCCAATAT
>CAMKTI010000137.1 GCA_946415665.1 uncultured Clostridia bacterium | reverse complement strand
TAGCCTCCACTTTGCATCGCTTATATCAAATCTACGATACGTTTTTTTCCATTTTCTTTTTGTTCTCCATTTTTTATTTTACTTGCTTCATTCATAGCGAATACACTTTCTGATAAAAAAATATAACTTAACTTAAGTACAAATTTGTTGTAGTATACAAAACTTTATCTGATAAATATAAAAAAATAATTAATGAAACAAAAAAAACGATCCCACGACCGTTTTTTTTATTCGATATTTTTTTATTTACAAAACATATTTTTTTCATTTAAATAAAAATTACACACCAATGACACGTCTTGCTGTTATATAATTTCTCGCGTAATAATTTTCGTTCAAGCTACTTATTTTTACACCGATATTACGTGTACTTGCCGAATGAATAAAATTATTATTTCCGATATACATTCCCACGTGTTGAACATCTTTGCCCCCACCATTTGAAAAGAAAACTATATCACCTTTTTTTAAATCCGATTTATTTTCGACTTTATTCCCATTTTTTAATTGGGTTTTTGAGCTCGAATTCAAGTGAATTCCAAAATTTTTCATGACGCAATAAACAAATCCAGAACAATCAACGCCTTTATTTAAATCTCTGCCGCCGTATCTATATCTTGTTCCGATAAATTTTTTAGCGAACTCAATTATTTTATCTGCCTTATCATTTTGAATTTCTTTTTTAACTTCAGGTTTTTGGTCCGAAATTTTTACATAATCCGATTTTACATAACCAAAATTATTTTCAAATGCAACATTAACCCAATCACCATTAATGTTTTCATCAACAACGTCTAAAACAGAATTGCACGCCAATGAACAAACAGAATTTGTTTCTGTTGATTTTCCTTCACGTAAATTTAAACCGTTATCCGATGTAACAATTGCAAATTTATGTTTTGGTAAATCAATTTTTGGCAAAACATTTTCAAAGTCACAGATAACAAATTTTTTTGCGATATAAGCTTTATTTTTATTAAAACTTATTTCATACCAATCGCCTGCCACGGCATTAATATTTATTTTATCGCCAACATTTGTTTTAGAAATAATTTGTGCATCTTCATAGGGCAACGCTCTAATATTCACGTTTTCCGCATTTACTAAACCCTCCGCACTTACTAAATCAACAAAATTTTTTTTAACATAAGCTTCTTTTTTATTTTTATCTTGTTCTAATAAAATCTTATAAAAATCATTTTTTGATTCCAAAATTTCAACTGCTTGTCCACTTGGCAACGTTTTTAAAATATCTGAGTTATTATCTGCATTAAAAAATATTTCTGTGTCTTGGAAATTAATTTTGCCAACCGTTTCCGCAAAAATATTTTTGTTAAATGAAAATCCAAATAAAAATAGAGATGTTAACAGAAAAAATCTTTTGTAAACCTTAAGCAATTAATAAACCCCCAAAAAATATTTAAGTTTGTTAAACAATTTATTGCGTAAATGTTACGCATTTAAATAATAATTGTTATGAAAAAAAAATTCAAATGCAAATCAAAAAAAAATTTATTCCAAAAAAGAAAAATTTTGCCTGTCGAAACAACAAGCAAAATTTTTTTTACATGCGAATAATTTTTTAAAGATAAATCCAAAATTAAAAATCAAATTTTTATTTAACCAGAAAATATTTTTTATTTCCCATTTAAATTTTAAAAAAGAGCAAAAAAAACAAAAAAACACCAAATAAATTATTTGACACAAAAAATTACAGGTGATAACATAAACCCGATTGGCGATGTAATTTATTTATGCGCTAATTAAACATTTTTATCTTTAAAAATAAGGAGGCGTAAATAATATGGCAAATGATTTTGAAGAAAAATCCGAGCAACAAAAAATACCAAAAGAAAAACCATCAATAATAGAAAAACTTACTAAAAGTAAACATGGGAAAAAACACACTCAAGACACGAGTCAGAATTCTGAAAAAATAAATTCTGAGCTATTAGAGAAAGAAGAAAAAATAAAACGACTGGAAAATACAATCAACGAAATTGAAAATCGTGAAAAAAGAACTATGGCTGACTTTATAAATTTCCGGCAACGAATGCAAAATGAAAAAATAAACGCGTATGATAATGGAATGATAGATGCAATAACAAAATTATTGGCGATTTTAGATAATTTGGATCGCGCGTTGCAATCTGTTCCTGATGAAGAAAAAGAAAATAACTATTATAAAGGCACAGAGATGATAACAAAACAATTTTTGATGTTGCTTTCCGAGTTAGGGGTTGAAGAAATAAAAGTTAAACAGGGCGATAGTTTTAATCACGAATTTCATGATGCTATGGCACACGTTGAAGATAAAAATTTTGGCGAAAACCAAATTGTTGATGTGTTTGAAAAAGGTTATAAATTTAAAAACAAAGTCATAAGATATGCCAAAGTTCGTGTAGCAAATTAAATTTATTTAATAAAAATTAATTTTTTTGGAGGAATTTTTTTATGAGCAAAATAATTGGTATAGATTTAGGAACAACAAATTCTTGCGTTGCAGTAATGGAAGGTGGAAAACCAACTGTTATTGCAAATTCTGAAGGAATGCGAACAACTCCTTCAGTTGTCGGATTTTCAAAAACTGGTGAAAGAATGATTGGCGAGCCTGCAAAACGTCAAGCAGTTACAAATGCTGACAGAACTGTAAGTTCTATTAAAAGACATATGGGAACGGATTATAAAGTAAATATTGGGGATAAAAAATATTCGCCGCAAGAAATTTCTGCGATGATTTTACAAAAATTAAAGTCTGATGCAGAAGGTTATTTAGGCGAAAAAGTTACGGAAGCAGTAATTACAGTGCCGGCTTATTTTACAGACAGTCAACGTCAAGCAACAAAGGACGCTGGAAAAATTGCCGGGCTAGAAGTAAAAAGAATTATTAATGAGCCAACAGCTGCAGCTCTTTCGTATGGACTTGAAAATGAAAAAGCACAAAAAATAATGGTTTATGATTTAGGTGGTGGAACATTTGACGTTTCTGTAATAGAAATTGGTGATGGAGTAATCGAAGTTTTAGCGACGAGCGGAAATAACCATTTGGGTGGCGATGATTTTGATAAACGTGTGGCAGATTATTTAATTTCGGAATTTAAAAAATCTGAAGGCGTTGATTTAAGCAACGATAAAATGGCGATGCAAAGAATAAAAGAAGCTGCCGAAAAAGCAAAAAAAGAATTATCTTCGAGCACAACTTCGAATATAAATTTGCCATTTATTACAGCGACAGCAGAAGGACCAAAACATTTGGATATAACTTTGACGCGTGCAAAATTTGATGAGTTAACGGCAGATTTAGTTCAAGCGACAATGGATCCTGTTAATACCGCTTTAAAAGATGCGAATTTATCAGCAAATCAGCTTAATAAAATTTTATTAGTTGGTGGCTCAACAAGAATTCCTGCGGTTCAAGAAGCAGTAAAAAAAATAACAGGAAAAGAGCCATTTAAAGGAATTAATCCAGATGAATGTGTTGCACTTGGCGCTGCTCTTCAAGGTGGAAAATTAGCGGGTGATGCTGGAGCAGGAAGTATTTTATTATTAGACGTTACGCCTTTATCACTTGGAATCGAAACAGCCGGAGGAATTGCAACAAAATTGATTGAACGGAATACGACGATTCCGACAAATAAAAAGCAAATATTTTCGACAGCAACAGATGGACAAACTGCTGTAGACGTTCATATTGTTCAAGGTGAAAGACCTTTGGCAAGAGATAATAAAACGCTTGGGCAGTTTAGACTTGATGGAATTGCTCCTGCTCCACGTGGGATTCCACAAATTGAAGTTGCTTTTGATATTGACGCAAACGGAATTGTTCATGTTTCGGCAAAAGATTTAGGCACAGGAAAAGAGCAGAGCGTTACAATTACGGCAAGCAGTAATTTAAGCGACGCTGAAATCGATAAGGCGGTTAAAGAGGCGGAAAAATATGCTGAACAAGATAAAAAACGCAAAGAAATAATTGATATTAAAAACGACGCGGATTCTATGATTTTCCAAACAGAAAAAATGTTAAAAGAAGAAGTTGGACAAAAAATTGATGCGAGCGATAAGCAAAAAATCGAAGATGAGCTTGGCAAATTAAAATCTCTGAATGACGGCATGAAATTAGAAACAATGTCGGATACAGATGGCGAAAATTTAAAGAAAGCGACTGAGGATTTGAGAAATGTATTTTATGAAGTATCGGCAAAACTTTATCAAAATGCAAATCCGGGTGCAGGACCGCAAAATGTTGATGAGTTTAGACAGAAATTCAGCGAAAATAATAATAATCAAGACGGCAATAATAATTCCGGAAATAACGGAACGGTTAACGGAAGCGCAACAGAAGTTTAATTTTAAAATAAAAACAAAAAGACCTGAAGAGTAATATCATTAAGTTAAGATTTTAACAAAGAGATTTCTATACCAGAAATAGTATAGGGGTCTTT
>CAMKTI010000136.1 GCA_946415665.1 uncultured Clostridia bacterium | reverse complement strand
TGTCTGACAACTCTGACGATGCCCATAGTTGATTGAATCCATATATTCCAAAAATGGTAATTATCTCCTGATGGACAGAGCTTACTGAGATGATAAAACTTTAGCTTTAGCTAAAAATCACGGCTTTAAGACAGTTGTTTCACCTAAAAAAAATCGTAAGTTTTCTTGTTGCTATGATAAACACCTTTATAAACATCGCAATAATATCGAGCGATATTTTCTGAAATTGAAACGTTTTAGAAAAGTTTCTACTCGCTACGATGAGCTTGATTCTATTTTTATTTCTACCATATCTTTTGCTTTTATTTTTGACCTGCTTTTTATGTGAACGCTACCTATTATAGTGGATTGCAATGTCGTACCAACATCTTTGAGCAAGAAAAACATTTACAACACGGTAACAAAAACAATAAATTTGTCAATTATAATTATGTTATTTCAAGTAATTACTGTTGAGACTGATAATTTATTTCATATGTACTTTCTTAAATAAAACAGATGTCAGAATATATTATTTTTATCTGTTGTGCTTTTTTTTTAATAAAATAATTTTGATTCAAAAAAATCTAAGAGGTGAGTTCAATCAAGAAACTTTTAGAGCTCTATTTTATATTTTTAAAGATCGGTGGATGTACTTTTGGAAGCGGTTATGCTATGTTTCCGATCATTAGACAAGAAATTGCTTTAAAACGAAATTGGATTAATGAAGACGAAATTTCGGATTATATAGCTTTTGCTCAATCATTGCCTGGAGTAATTTCGGTGAATATTGCTTGTGCAGTAGGAAACAAAATCTCAGGAATTAAAGGTGCAATTGTAGCTTGTCTTGGCGTAATAACTTTACCTTCGATAATAATTATTTTGATATCGCATTTTTTTTGTGACATAATGAAAATCTCGCTTGCCAATAAAATTATTTCGTCTATTCAATCTGTGACTATTGCGATTGTTTTGTTGGCATTTGTTCAGATTTATAAATCAAATATAAAAGATTTGTTTCAGAAAGTTATTTTTGTTTCAGGAATTATCGCTTCAATCTTTTTTAAAATTCCGACGCAGTATATAATTATTTCCGCTTGTATTATTGCATGTATTTATAAGCACATTATGAAAAATAAAATTAATAAAAAAATAAATTAGGCTTTAGGTGAAAAAAATATGAACGCATTTAAAATTTTAGAATCACGTGGATTTCTTGAGCAATCAACAAATTTTGATGAGCTGGAAAAAAAATTTGCTAGTGAAAAAATTGTTTTTTATACAGGTTTTGATCCGACAGCAGATAGTTTAACTGTTGGACATTTTATTCCGATTATGGCAATGTCGCATTTACAACGTGCAGGACATACACCAATTTTTTTAATCGGTGGCGGAACAGCAACAATTGGTGACCCGACGGATCGTACAGAAATGCGGCGTGTTATGACGCGTGAAGAAATTGAGCATAATGCAAATTGTTTTAAAGAGCAGTTAAAAAATATTATTGATTTTGATAATGCGATTATAGTAAATAATGCTGACTGGTTGTTAAAATTGAATTACGTAGATTTTATAAGAACTTACGGTATACATTTTTCGGTTAATAAAATGTTGACGGCGGAAGCATATAAAACACGTTTTGCTCGTGGATTGTCATTTTATGAATTTAATTATATGTTAATGCAAGCCTATGATTTTCTTGAATTATATAGGAGTTATAATTGTACTGTGCAATTTGGTGGCAATGACCAGTGGTCAAATATTTTAGCAGGCGTTGATTTAATTAGACGAGTTGAAAATAAAACTGTTTATGGCTTAACTTTTAAATTATTAACGAAAAGCGATGGGCAAAAAATGGGAAAAAGTATGGCAGGGGCTATTTGGCTTGATAAAAATAAAACTACTCCGTATGAATTTTTTCAGTATTGGCGTAATATCGATGATAAAGATGTTGAAAAATGTTTGAAATTATTAACGTTTATTGATCTTGAAGATATAGATAAATTATTAGCCGGGGATATTAATTTGGCAAAAGAAAAATTAGCGTATGAGGCTACGAAATTAATTCATGGAAAAGACGAGGCAGATAAAGCGTTACAAGCGGCAAAAACTTTATTTGGTGGAAAGAATTTTATTGATAGCATCCCCGTGATAGAAATAGAAAAAGATATTTTTGTGGATAATAGTGAAATTAATATTTGCGATTTGTTGTTAAAAATAAATTTAGTGCCGTCGAAAAGTGAAGCACGACGAATTATCTCGCAGGGCGGTTTAAAGATAGATAATAATAAAATTTTGGATATAAATTATTCTGTTGGCGAGGATAGTTTTGATGATAATGGATGTATTTTAATTCAGAAGGGCAAGAAATTTTTTTATAGAGTAAAATTAAAATAATAGTCAGGTGATCACAGATGAGGATAGGAATTTTTACGGATACTTATTATCCGCAGGTAAATGGAGTTGTAACGTCGATTTTAATGCTTGAAAAAGAGTTAAGAAATTTAGGACACGAGGTTTATATTTTTACGACTTCAAATCCGAAAGCAAAAGATTTATCGGAAAATATATTTAGATTGCCCAGCATGCCATTTATTTTCTTGCCGGCTTATCGCATTGCTTTTTTTTGTTCGCCAAAAATGTTACGCAAGATAAAAAATTTTAATTTAGATATTATTCATACACAAACAGAATTTTCGATTGGGTTGTTTGGAAAAATGGTGTCAAAGTTTTTAAAAATTCCTATGGTTCATACGTATCACACTATGTATGAAGATTATGTGCATTATATAGCGAATGGATATTTTTTTAAGCCAAAAGCGGCTCAAAAACTTAGTAAGATATTTTGTAATATGGCAAAAGATGTAATCGTGCCAACGCAAAAAACAAAAGATTGTTTGCTTGCTTATGGAGTAAAAAAACCTATAGAAATAATTCCTACAGGCATCGAATTAGAAAAATTTATGGATTGTGTTTCACCGGAAAAAATTATGAATTTGAAAAAAAATTTAGGCTTAAAAACTAGTGATTTCGTAATTTTATTTTTGGGAAGAGTTGCAAAAGAAAAAAGTATAGATGTTTTGATTTCGCAGATGCCAAATATTATAAAAAAAGTAGAAAGTGCAAAATTATTAATTGTTGGCGGCGGTCCATATCTGGAAAAATTAAAAGATTTATCACATAATTTATGTATGAGTGAAAATATTTTTTTTACAGGTGAAATTCCGTGGCAACAAATAAATTTGTATTATAAACTGGCAGATGTTTTTGTCACTGCTTCTATTTCCGAGACGCAAGGTTTAACATGTATTGAAGCGATGGCATCAGAAGTTCCTGTAATTTGTAAAAATGATCCAAGTGTACAAAATTTAATCAAGGATAAGAAAAACGGTTTTTTATTTGATGATGCCAAAGAGCTGTCAGGGATAGTTTATAATTTAAAGCAAAATCGACAACTAAAAGAAAAAATTACAAGTAATGCAAAAATAACAGTTAACGGTTTATCATGTAACTCATTTGCAAAATCGGTCCAAAATATTTATTATCAAGTCGTTCAAAATGAATATAAGAAGAGAATGACAAACGCTTGATTATTACAGACATTTTTTACCCACTATATTATATATCTTCTAATTTTGTCGACACTATCTAAATCATCTGTCGAAACAACATTTTTATTTTCAGGATAAAAAAAATTACTTGACATTAGATATAATATGAAATAAAATTGAATTTAAACATCAAAAGGATGGGTTTTGATATGGATTTAAGTAATGATATTAACGCTAAAATAAAAAACTGTTTACTAAACTTTTATGAAGATATTATGAAGCAAGGTTGTAAGTGTTATGTTTTGTTACCTAAGTACATAGGCGCTAAGGAATATCAATATTCTTATAATATGGAGATTGACATTATCAATTTTGGATGTGACGCTAGAGCTGTCGTTGAGAATTTGTTTGAGAGTGAATCCGGAGAGAATCTCTGGCATGGTAACAACGAATTTACCAATTGTTTAGGTATAACTTATAGTAATGAGATATGTAATTTTGTAAAAACTTGTTGTGAAAATAATGATTTTTCGCCAGAGTCAATAAACAAATTTATAAGTGAACATGAAGAGATATTTGCCAATTCTAATGTACGAAATACGTATATGTTAGTGTTCAAACACAACAAACGCGGAGTCATAAACGAAGAAGCATATAAAATTGTGATTACTAATTGTAAAATTTTTACTAGAGAAAGTAAAGTTCGGATATTTTTGTCATTTGTCTTAGACATTTCTCAAAGTGAAAATATATGTAATCCGAAACAAAAATTAAGCGTCGGTAATATTTTGGAATTGGCAAATAATATTAAAAACCCTAGAGATTATTATGAATTTAAAACAAAAGCTTTGTGTTATTTCCTGCCTAAAAACATCGATGATATTTTGGCATTGGCAAAGGATATTAAAGACCCTGAATATCATTATAAATTTAAAACAAAAGCTTTGTGTTATTTCCTGCCTAAAAACATCGATGATATTTT
>CAMKTI010000135.1 GCA_946415665.1 uncultured Clostridia bacterium | reverse complement strand
ATTATCTCCTGATGGACAGAGCTTACGAAGATGATAAAACTTTAGCTTTAGCTAAGTCTCACGGGTTTAAAACAGTTGTTCCACCTAAAAAAAAATCGTAAGTTACCTTAGGGTCACGATAGACACCTTTATAAACATCGCAATAATATCGAGCAATATTTCCTGAGATTAAAATGCTTTAGAAAAGTTTTTACTTGTTATGATAAACTCGATTTTACTTTTATTTCTACCATCTCCCTTGCTTTTATTTTTGATTTGTTTTTTATGTGAACACTACCTAGTTTCGATTTTAATTTAAATATCTGTTTTTTTAATCTGATTTACAATACTGAAGCACAATTTTTTGGTTTGGTTATCTTGGGAGCAATATATTCATCAAAGAAAATTTTTGTAGTTCGGTTTTTATGATTAAATAAAAAATATATATTCCAGAATTTTAATTTTACAGTTAAAATTTTTTTTGATACAAAATTTATCAAAGGAGCAATACATAATATTATGAGCGATAGAAAAAAAATCGGATGTAACGGAGAAAAAATTGCGTGCGAATATCTGTCAAGACATAATTTTGATATTCTAGAACGCAATTATTTTTCACGTTTTGGTGAAATAGATATCATAGCGCTGGATAAATCAAATCAAGATATTGTTTTTCTAGAAGTTAAAACGAGAAAAAATTTTTTTTGTGGCAGACCATCTGAATTTGTTGACTTAAAAAAACAAGTTAAAATAAAAAAAACGGCTTTGGATTTTATAGTTAAAAAAAATATTAGAGATGAAAATTTTAGATTTGATGTGATAGAAGTTTTAAATAAAAAAGTTTGGCACATAATAAATGCCTTTGATTTTTAGTTTTTTTTTATAAAAACAGGACAGAATAATTAAGAACTTGATTTTTAATATTTAAATGATAAAATTCGTGTCGGCGTTTTTATTTATACGCTGGGATTTGTATTTAATTTTAATGTTATATGGAGTCAAAATGTCTTGGTTTTATATTGCATTAAAAAAGTTTTTGTAAGGGGTGTTATTTTTGAGTCAGATTATTATAAACGGGAAAAAAAAATTATCAGGCGAAGTTTTTATTAGCGGGGCAAAAAATGCAGCGGTTGCGATTATTCCAGCAGCTATTGTTTCAAACGATATTTGTTTGATAGAAAATTTGCCAGTGATAGAAGATGTTGCTATTTTATCTAAAACGTTAGAAAGTATCGGCGTAAAGTGTGAATTTAAAAATAATGGTCATAGTTTATTAATAGATAGTCGCGAAGTTAATAATTTTTGTGTGGAATATGATTTAATAAAAAGAATTAGGGCGTCATATTATTTATTAGGTGCTTTATTGGGAAGATTTAGAAAAGCTGAAGTTGCTTTGCCTGGGGGATGTAATTTTGGTTCGCGACCAATCGATCAACATATAAAAGGATTTACAGCTTTAGGAGCAGAGATTTTCATAGAGCATGGAATGATTAAGGCACACGCGAAAAAATTAATTGGAACAAATATATTTTTAGACGTTATAAGCGTTGGAGCGACAATAAATATTATGCTGGCTGCGGTTTATGCTGAAGGCACTACAGTGATAGAAAACGCAGCAAAAGAACCACATGTTGTTGACGTCGCAAATTTTTTAAATATGCTTGGAGCAAAAATAAAGGGTGCTGGAACGAATACAATAAAAATTTTTGGTGTTAAAAAACTTCATGGCGCAGAATATTCTATTATTCCTGATCAGATAGAAGCTGGAACTTATATGATTGCATCGGCAATAACAAATGGAAACATAAAAGTAAAAAATATCATACCCAAACATTTGGATTCACTTTCGGCAAAACTTAGAGAGATGAATTGTGAAATCAAGGAAGGTGACGATTTTATAAAAGTAAATGCAAGCAATAAAAAATTAAAAAGCGTAAATATAAAAACCATGAATTATCCAGGTTTTCCAACTGATTTACAGCCTCAGATTGCAACTTTATTATCTGTTTCCTCAGGAACAGGAATAATTACAGAAACGGTTTGGGACAATAGATTTCAATATGTTGATGAATTAAAAAGATTGGGTGCTGATATAAGTATTGAAAATCGTGTTGCAGTTATAAAAGGCAAAGAAAAATTAACTGGAACACAAGTTTGTGCGACAGATTTAAGAGCTGGTGCAGCATTAATTTTAGCTGGTTTGGTATCAGATGGTGAAACGAAAATAAATAATATAAAATATATAGATCGTGGTTATGAACAAATAGAAAAAAAATTAAGTTCTCTTGGCGCGAACATAAAAAGAATTTAGTTTAAAAAGATTTGTTACTCCCGCCAAATAAAACGAAAACAAATTCAATTTAACTCAAATAAAAATAAAATAAAAAACGATTGGAAAGTGAACTAGGTAGTATTCACATAAAAAGCAAGTCAAAAATAAAAGCAAGGGAGATGGTAGAGATAAAAATAGAATCAAGCTTATCGTAGCGAGTAAAAACTTTTCTAAAACGTTTTAATCTCAGGAAACATCGCTCTATATTGTTGCGTTGTTTATAAAAGTGTTTATTATAGCTCCAAGAAAACTTACGATTTTTTTTAGATAGAACAATTATGAAAAATCCGTGAGTTTTGTCTAAAACCAAAGTTTTATAATCCTCGTAAGCTCTATCCATCAGGAGATAATTATTATTTTTGGAATATATAGATTCAATCAACTTTATTCCTTCGGAAGCATCGTGAGAACTGCCAGGAAACAAACCAAAAATAACTTGACATGAAGATGTACAACGTGGATGTGGTTTTTGTTGTCGGGCCCTCTTTTGAACGTCCGATGCTTTGTTAAGGTTTTAAAGAAAAAAAGCAATGGCTTTGACGATTTTAGAGTTTTTTGAGCATCTACTAAATCTCATATAAATTGTGTACCAGTTTCCATATTTTTTTGGTAATGCCCTTCATTTGCAACTATTGTTCATTATGTAAACCATGGACATAAATGGAAGCAACGAAAACATCGAGCCGTTTTAGCATAACGAATGACAAGAAAACGCCAACGTTTAAAAGCAAGGAAAGTATTCTCTCTCGATAATATGTCTAAAGCGATAGAGTTTGCGGCGAACCTACTGTCTCTTTTCTTCAAAACCTTAAGACTTTTATAATCATGTTGTTCAAGTCTGTTACGTTTTGATTTTATGTTTCGTTTTGCTGTATAAGACAGAATCTCGTTGGTATCATAAGCTCTATCTGCAAAGACTAATTTCGCGTCGACATTTTTGAGCAAGTTAATAGCTTCTTTGATAATCGGTATGTGTTTCTTCCATAAAAATAAATTTTATGAGCATACCGCGCTCATTGACGGCTAAGTGTATTTTCGAATTGAGCTTACTTTTATTTTTGATATAGCCTGATTTTCGCCGCAAACCCCAATCGCGTGCTGATGTGCTTTCATATAACTCGTGTTTATCATTAGCAATTCAAATTTTTTGTTGCCTTTAAATAGCTAAATAGTTCAAATAATTTCTTATACATACCTTTTATTGCCATCGAATAAATCTTTGGTGAACCGTGCCTAACTCCCCATAATCTGAAGGCAAATCACTCCACGAAAATCCTGTTTTAAGTATCCAAGCAATTGCATCGACAAGTTTCTGATTACCTTTGATTATGCTTCCACGTTGTCGAGGCTGACCTGTCAGGTGCGGTTTTATTGGCTCCCGCTTTGCATCGCTTATATCAAATTTATTTTGCTCCTATTTTTTATTTTTCTCCGCTACACTTTATTTTATAGTTTACTTCTTTTTTTTATCTTCTTTGTGTAGACAGTATCTAAAATCATTTTATTTAAAAAGAAATTTATTTAATACCCGACAACAAAAAAATCATCGATTATTCCATATATTCTTATGGTAGAAAGCAGATTGAATGGCATCGGATTAAATGCTGCACCTTTTGTTTATTATTTATTTTATTATTTATTGCTTTCTTTAATTTTCTTTCGTCTTTGTAGACACTATCTGGATGTTGTCTACACAAAAAAGATAAAAAAGAGAAATAAATTATAGAATAAAATGTAATGGAGAAAAATAAAAAATAGGATCAAAATAAAAATGGAAAAAACGTGTCATAAATTTGATATAAGAGATGCAAAGCAGGAGCTAATAGAACCGCACCTAACACGTCAGCCTGGACAACATGGTGACATAGCCTAAGGCAATTGGAAGTTTATCAACACGGTTATTTTGATACCTAAAAACAGGATTTTCATGGATGGATTTACCTCCGGATTATGGCAACAAGAGTACAATTCATCAAAGACTTATTCGATGGTAACGAAACCGTAAAATCAATGAGCGCGGAATGCCTGTAAAATTTATCGTTACCGAGGGAACGCGTGCTGATTGTAAAGAAACTATTAACTTGCTCAAAAATCTTGACGCAAAATTATTATTCGCTAATCGCGCTTACGATACCAACGAAATCTTGTCTTATATTGCAAAACGAAACATAAAATCAGTTATTCCTCCAAAATGCAATAGACTTGAACGACGTGATTATAATCGTAAACTTTATCGCTTTAGACATATTATCGAGAATACTTTCCCAATTTTTAAATATTGGCACGGC
>CAMKTI010000134.1 GCA_946415665.1 uncultured Clostridia bacterium | reverse complement strand
TTGTTCCTGATTCTTTTTATTCTTGTTTGCATCTGGACTCACCTTTATGCTCGTATCATCAATAAAGAACATATCATCCTCTTCATTAAGCAAAGCAATTTTTGCTTTTTCATAGTTTCTAAATTTGAGATTTGAAAGAAAAAAAGCAATAACTTTTGACAATTGTACCGTTCTTCAACCATCTACCCAATTTCACATAAAATACGCACTAACTTCCATATTTTTTTGGTAATACCCTGCACTTGCAACCATTCTCTATTATGTAAAGCATTTCACACATGAATTTGTAGTTTGATATCTTCGCCGGTTTCCTTGCTATCGGCATTAATCCCTTTAGCTTTTTATGTTATATTGTAGTTTTGTAAATTTCATATCTCCATCTTATTACTTTTTATTTGGCTCAATCTATTTTCTATTTTTATTTCATGTGACGTTATCTAAATTACTGATATGTAATTTATCACTCTATACAAACAAAAAAAACGGTCTTATGATCGTTTTTTTTATTATTTATTTATATATATCCCTGCTTATTTAAATTACTTTCACTTACAACTCCGATCAAGACAACAATTATAAATAAATCTAACTCATTGGTTTCGTGTTATTTTGAATCAAATTGCTCATCCAGTTTTTTAACATGTTTTCAGCTTCATTTGCTTGTAAATTAAAAGCCAACATAAAACTCCGCACGATAAACTTTTGGGCTTGCCCGAGCATTTTTTTTTCGTCGATTGCTAAAATTCGACCAAGCTCTTTTTTTGAAAGATGATAACATACGTCAACAACTTCTTCTATATTACCTGATTTTAGCTTTTCTAAATTTTTTTTGACTACTTTATTTCGCTGAACCATAGTATTTTTTTTCTGGTTAATCGGTTTTAAACTAACACTCGCAACAATCTTAGGATTTTCTATTCCGACATCCAAATATTCACTTTTTTCTTCACTCGGTTTAAAACTCATATAAACTTTATTTATTCTGTCAATATCAACTGCGTGTATATTGTCTTCTTTGCTTAATGGGACACTAATAGAAAGTTCACTGTTTGCAATTTTTACTATATAAAAATCTTCTGTTTTACCAAAAAGATTTTCATGCTTAATATCAACTACAGTTCCAATACCATGTACTGGATGTACTATTTGTGTTCCCACAGAATATTTTGCACACAAAAATATAACCTCCTTAAAAATTCTAAAAAAACATGTGCCCAATGGGAATCGAACCCATAACTCACCCTTAGGAGGGGTACGCGATATCCGTTTCGCTATGAGCACCTACCTACAAAATTATTATAACATAAAAATTATCTAAAAGCAAATATCGAAAAAAATTTTTTCACATCCAATTTTATAAGATAACAAGCAAGTATTTTTATCGCTTTATTTATGCTTAGGTCAGGTTTAATGGTAAAAATACTGTTTACACGAAAAAAATGATAAATAGAATAAGGGGAAAAAATAATCCATAAAATAAAGTATAATAAACAGAAATAAAAAAGAACAAAAATGAAAAATGAAAATGGGAAAAAGGATACATCATAGGTTTGATATAAACGATGCAAAGCGGGAGCTAATAGAACCGCTCCTGACAGGTCAGCCTGGGCAACGTAGAAGCATAGCCAAAGATAATCAGAAATTTATCACTGCAGTTATTTGGATACTTAAAACAGGATTTCCATGGAGGGATTTACCTCCGGATTATGGCAAGTGGGGTATGGTTCACCAAAGATTTATCCGATTGCAACGAAAAGGTATATGGCGAAAGTTATTTGAGATAGATATTGAATGGCAATAAAAAATTTGAATGGTTAACGACAAACGCGACTTATGTGGGAATACACCAATATACATCTGGCACTGGGGTTGGAAGTCAGGCTATGTCAAAAACAAAATGCGGCTCAATTCGAAAATACACTTAGCCGTCAATGAGCGCAAAATATCCATAAAATTTATTGTTACAGAAGAGACATATGCCGATTGTAAAGGATCTATTAACTTGATCAAAAATATCGATGCAAATTTAGTCTCTGCAGATTGTGTCTACAATACTAACAAAATTTTGTCTTATATCGATGAACAAAATATGAAATTGGTTATTCTTCCTAAACGCAGCAGCATTAAACAACGTGGTTACGCTTGTACACTTGTATGTTTTAGACATATTATTCAGAATGATTTTCTTGTTTTTAAATATTTAGCGAGATATCAGCACTCGTTACACTAAAACTCTAGATGCTTTCATCGATTACATTTGTGTTCGTTGCATCTTTATGTATTTATAATTATTTTGAATTTTTCTCGTGTAGGCAGTATCTAATTTTGGGATTTAAAAATTAACCTGAGATTGATTTTAATTGACACGGATTATGATAAATTTATATCTGTCTTTATTTTAGTGTTTTGTTTCGCAGTTTTTGGTTTTATAGAAGCTTGGCCGGTTTTATTTTGATTTACCGAAAATATATTTTTACTGTCATTTATCTTTATAGTTGTTTGAGACTGTAATACATTTTTGACACCAAAAAAAGGAAAAACAAAAAAAAAGTAAAGTAATAAACAAAATCGTTTCCATCCCCATTTTGATCCTAATGGTTTTACGTATTCTTCTTTTACCTTTGCTAATGCTTCATTGTGATTTTTCAAAACGTTCAACATTAAAGATACAATGCGACGGTAGTTCGTTTCAAAATAATGATAACTAATATTGCTGTAATAGAGAATGCTAAAATCATCGCATTTACAAATATAATTACCTAACAACGCAGCATAACGCTGACCTTTCTCTGTGTTAATATTTTCATATACATACTCAAAAAAGTCTAACATACCACTAAACTGATTTATTTCAGTATCTTTATCTACAACGTATAACATTTTGTATGAACAAAAAATATCATCTTGATCACAAGAAATATTTATTCCAATTTTTTTACATTTCGTTTCAAACATTTTTTGTATACTATGGCCTTCATGTTTTAAATTTTGCTTTTTTAAAATAGCATTTATTACGATTGCAGCAGTTTTTGCTAGTTCATTATCCGGATACAGTTGAGCACCTTCGCCTTGTGTATAATAGCATAGCGTCTCTGTAAAATTATCTTGTTTATGTTCATATTCGTCGTAGTACTCGCCAAAAAGGAAACCTGTTATCTGCTCAGCGTTTAAATTTATTTTATCTATATTTTTAAAAACAAAATTTAAAAAGGCTACATAAATAGATCCACTATATACACTACTTAAATTTTTTTCATGCATTACTTTACAAAAATCGACCCAGTTTAAAAAAATATGACCTAAATCGATTTTTTTGCCGTTAGTTTTCATGTCAGCTGAACAACATTTAAGCCCTATAGATAAAACATCAACAAAATTCATGTCGCTACCGATATGCCATAAAGAACCCGCGGAACAACTAGACACAAACTTTTCAAATGTCTCTACACTGATTTGTAAATGATTCCATTCAAACCAATGCAAATTAGCACCTGGATTTGAAAATATTGCAGAAAATGATGTTTCGTCTTTTGGAGTACAAGCTATTATCTTTTCAACTGCTTTACTATTATGACTGTTTATTAAAAACTCCTCAAACGTTGTAGACCAGACAACAATTTTATCCATTTTCACATCAATATTCAAAATTTTTTCTATCTGTTCAGAGGTGGCACTTTCTAGCATTTTAAAAAATTCTGCCTCGCCAATTAAACGTTTTATTACTGTCTCTCTAAATCTAGACATACTCAAGTATAAATAAATTTTATTATCAATACACAACTGCATTATTTCGATAAATTCATTGAGGCTTTTTATTATTCCACTTTTAATTAAAAAATAATCATCAGGTAAATTATCAGGTGGATTATATGCATCTGATTCTTCTCTTAATTTCCATTGTAAATCGTGTTTTAATTTTTTGCTTTCATCACTACTTTGCATTTCAAATAACAGACAGTTACAAATATCATATTTTATTCCGGCTTTCTCGGCACTACAACGCCATTCGTATGCTTTATCCATCAAGTTACTCCATTCTTTTATAATATCATCACTAATGCCTTGCTTTTCGGCTACACGCAATATATACCATTTTGTCCAAGTGTTTGGTTTTACTTTCCCATTTTTCATACATTTATAAACATGTTCTTTCCATTCTTCGATATTTCCATTCCAGTACTCGTTTATAAAACTAAGCAACTCTTTCTCTTCATCTACTGAATTATTTACTTTAAACAAAACATCATACAAATCGTAATCGGTAATTTCTTTTTCCAATTTATCTGCTACATGGAAACAGTTTTTAAACTTTTCTTTTATAAAAATCTCATTGTTTCCTGGCTCTATATTTGAAACCAATTGCTTTAACTCTTTAAAAGTTTCTATCTGAAATCCACCCATACTAAAAACTTTTATTATGTGACATAAATGCCTGTTACTTTCATTTCCAATTTCATCAATATGATTTGTCAAGCCAGGAATACGATAATTCAAATTCCCTACTACGTAACTTGCCAAATTTATAATCTGCAATTTTTTCGACAGTTTGTTTCCGTTTGTATTTTTATTTTTTTCTGCCATTTAAAAATCATCCTCCAGAATTAATATCTTAATTTATTATAGCACATAAAAAAATTTTTTTCAACCAAA
>CAMKTI010000133.1 GCA_946415665.1 uncultured Clostridia bacterium | reverse complement strand
TTTTAAACAATAAGCAAGCGCTCTATCTAAATCTTCGTATACAAGTTTACGAATATATTTTACATTTTCATGTATTCTATTAGGCTCAGTATAATCTGCCAAATAAATTATTTTTTCAAGCAAAGACATATTTTTCCGACCTGTTGTATGATATCTGACGGCATTTAAAATATCAACATCACGAATATAAAAAACACTATAAGCAAGACTTGCACCCAAAAACTGATGCAATAAATCTGGCTGAGCCATTAATATTTTATCAACTTCAACTCCATAATAATTACACATACGAATTTTTTCACTGTTAGGAATTTCTTTAGCACAATCATGTAATAAGCCACCAACATAAGCTTTAAAAATATCTCCGTTATAACGTTTTGCTAAATCAACTGCAATATTTGCAACACAAACCGAATGTATAAATCTTCGTGGCGAAAGGGTCTTTATTAAAAAATTCTTTATCGCAACCGTATTAATTCTTAAACTATGCTTATATAGATCTTTTTGCCTAATATACTCACAAACTTTTTTGGGCACCAAAAAATCTATATTTTTATTTAATAAAATTCTATTTCTTATCAACTCAGAAGAAACATTTTGTGCATCCACCTCAAACAAAAATACATTTGACGAATATTTCCGTTTTATACGCCTCAGATAATCCAATAAAAAATTTTTATTATCAAAATCCGGTCGCAACGCAACTATTAAAATACAATTTTCTAATAAACTATTTATTTCATGCCAAGTTTCAATTTCTATAAATTCATCCGAGCCAATTATTAAATATATTTCTGCATACGGATTTTTTTCTTTAAAATATTTAACAGTTTCGCTCGTATAAGATTTTTCAGATTTATTTATTTCATATTCATTAATTTCAAAATCACTTTCATTTTCAAGAGCTAGTTTTAACATATTTAATCTATTTTTTTTATCGCTTTTAATATTTTTATGCGGAGCATCACCTGTCGGCACAAATATTATTTTTTCTAGACATAAACTATCTAAAATATTTTTTGCTACAATCAAATGTCCATTGTGAATTGGGTCAAATGCTCCTCCAAAAATTCCTATCCTTTGTTTTGTGTAATCCATATAATTTACTCCGTTTTATATTTTTCCATCATCTGAAAATTTCTCATAATGAACTTTTTTTTCATCAAAATTATCATTTTTATTTTTAAATTCATCGGGAACACCAAGCGAAATAATATTAAGCGGCTTAATATTTTCCGGTAAAGCTAAATTATTTATCAATCTTTGCATTTTATCTTCATAAGGTGCAACACCAAGCCAAACCGCTCCCAATCCTAAATTATTTGCCATCGTCAAAATATTTTGTGTGGCCGCAGAACAATTTTGTATCCAATATTCTTCGCCTAAAATTTTATTTAAATCTCCACAAACAACTATCGCTAAAGCAGCATCTTTTAACATCTGATGATATGGATTTAATTTACTTAGTTCTATCAAATGCTCACGATTTTTTATCACAATAAATTCCCAGTTTTGAGAATTCATTGCTGACGGCGCAGACATTCCTGCTCGTAATAATAATTCTAATTGCTCATCACTAATTTCTTGATTTTTATACTTTCTTATACTCCTACGAGAAAAAATCATATCCATTTTATTTTCCTCCATAAATTTTTTTTTTGATTTTAATAATAAATCCGGGCGTATAACAAAAGTCTTTATCAACGCTTGTTTTTCACGCCACAATCTTATTTTTTTATGATTCCCCGATAATAATACATCCGGGACTTTTTTATCCATAAAAATTTCCGGTCGCGTATAATGATCGCACTCCAATAAATTATTTTCAAACGATTCATCTTTATTCGAATCAATATTTCCCAACACTCCCGGAATAAGTCTCGCGATACAATCTATTAAAACAATAGCAGGAATTTCTCCGCCTGTCAAAACATAATCTCCAATCGAAATTTCGTGCGTTACAATTTTATTTATTGCACGCCGGTCAATTCCTTCATAATGCCCACACAATAAAATTATATCACTTTCATTTTTTAATTTATGCGCAAACTCCTGATCAAAAATTTTTCCTTGCGGACTTAAATAAATAACAGGACAATCTTTTTTTACTTTATTTTTTATGCTTTTATACGCATCATATACTGGCTGTGCTTTTATTAACATTCCGCACCCGCCACCATAAATATAATCATCAACTCTTTTATTTTTATCATTCGAAAAATCACGTATATCAATCAAATTTATATTTATTATTTTATTTTTTATCGCGCGATTAATAATACTATAACTCAAAGCATTTTTTATCATTTCGCAAAACAAACTCATCACATAAAAATTTAGCATATCACTCACGCATTCCGTCAATTAATTTCACTTTCATAATTTTATTTTCTAAATCAATATCTAAAATAAATTCACTTACTGCCGGAATTAAAATTTTTTTACTTTCATTTTTAATTACATAAACGTCATGTGCACCAGTTTTTATAATCTCTGTCAATTCTCCTAAAAAATTATTATCCTCATAAACTTTTATGCCATATAAATTTTCTCTTTGATATTCATTTTCAAAAATTTTACTCGCCGAATCATCATCAATTTTTATTATTTTATTTTTAAATTTTGCCGCATCATCAATATTATTTACACCAATAAGTTTTATATAAACAAAATTTTTTTTATAGCTCACATTTTCTATTTCAAAATCTTCATCATCAATGAAAACTTTATTAATCAAATCAAATTTTTTTACGTCGTCGCAAAAACAAAATATTTTCATTTCACCTTTTAATCCGCGCGTATTAATTATTTTTCCTACCTCAAAATATTTTATAAAAATCATCTCCAAGCAAAATTTTTTTCCACAAAAAAAATAAATACCATCAAAAATTATTAATTGCGATAATGAAATCACAAAAATAATTTTAGCGGCATTTATATATTTTTTAATATCTTTTTTTAAACCATCACATTATTTTTTTTGCTTCACTAACTTTTTGTAAAAAACATCAACGATTACTCCAATTGCATTATCACCTGAAACATTACAAGCTGTCCCAAAAGAATCTTGTGTAATATAAAGCGCAATCATAATTGCACACAAAGGACCATTTGGATCACCAAATTCTTTTCCAAAAACAATATGCAAAAATGGCAACGCTGTCATAATTGAACCGCCTGGAGCACCCGGAGACGCAACCATTGCTACTCCTAAAATCATTATAAATGGCACAACATTTTCTAACCCGATTGGAATATTGTACATTAAACAAACTGCTGTCGCACAACAAACAATTGTTATAATTGATCCACACATGTGTATATTTGCACATAGCGGAACAATAAAATTTCTAATTTCTTCACAGATACCATCTCTTTCCGCACATTTTAAATTCACTGGAATTGTGGCAGCTGATGATTGGGTACTTAATGCTGTTAAATAGCCTGGAATTTGATTTTTAATTAAGATAAACGGATTTTTTTTGCTTATAGAACCTGCTATTAAAAATTGAACTAATAAATAAGCAAACTGCATCGCTAGAATAACCAAAAAAATTTTATATAACACAGAGAGTAGTAAAAATGTTTTACCTGAATACGTCATTTCAACAAATGTCCCACAAATATATATTGGCAACAATGGAACAATTACGACTCGCAAAATTTTATTTATTATAATCGAAAAATCTTTTACGGCATTGTATAATGTTGTGCCAATTTCCTGGCCTTTCATTGTTGATAAACATAAACCTAAAATAAACGCCAAAATTACACTTGAAATCGTATCTAAAATTGGCGGAATATTTTGTTCAAAAAAAGTTGTAACAACTAAACCAGATGTCTTTTGAATTTCATTGACTGTTTCAAACGAAATAAAGTTTGGAAATACGTTGTAAGCAACTAAAAAAGATATACTGCCGCAAATTAATGTAGAACCATAAGCTAATAAAACAGTAACAAATAGCAATTTTCCTGCACCAATAGATAAATCTGCAATGCCGGAAGCTATATAAGCTAAAATCATCAACGGAATCACAAATTTCAGAAACGAACTAAAAAGGCCTGAAATCGTTACTACTGCACGACAAAACCAAAGTGGCATAAATTTTCCGATTAATACCCCCAGAGTAACAGCAATTATAAGTTTTATTATTAAGCCTATTTTCTTCTTTCCCACATTTTCCTCCAAAATATAATATAAATTTTGTCTACAGTCAATTTTAAAATAATCATCTTATTATTTCAACACGTACTTTTAAAAATTAATCTTAGATAGTGTCGACAAAAACGAAAAATAATTAAATAAAGTAACGAATCAACGAACGATAAACAAAAAGTTTAGCATTTAATCCAACGCCATTTAATTCACCCTCCCAGCACGATCGCAGAGTTATAATCGCCAAATTTTTGTTTGTCAAACAAAAAGTAAAATTTTTATGAGCTTGATTTTATTACTAAAAATCAAAACTCACTATTAATGATAAACCAAAATTTTTTGTTTGTCGAGTAGTAAACAAAATTTTTTTAAAGAGAATAATTTTAGAAAAAGACATGTGGTAACAAAAAAATTAAAGAGAAGCGAGAGACAGAGAAATAGCACGAACAAAAAAAGAATCACGGAAGGCAAAAAAAGTTTTGAAATAGCGGGTAGCGATGCTACGCCAACGCTTAAATTTCAAAAATGTATTTTCGACAATATGCCGCAAATGATATAAAGCAGAAT
>CAMKTI010000132.1 GCA_946415665.1 uncultured Clostridia bacterium | reverse complement strand
TCACGGGTTTAAGACCGTTGTTCCACCTAAAAAAAAATCGTAAGTTGCCTTGGAGTTATGATCGACAACTTTATAAACATCGCAATATTATCGAACGATATTTCCTGAGATTAAAACGTTTTAGAAAAGTTTTTACTCGTTATGATAAACTTGATTCTATTTTTATCTCTACCATCTCCCTCGCTTTTATTTTTGATTCGCTTTTTATGTGAACGCTACCTAGTTGGATCTTTTGCTATGCTAGGCCAGGTAGAAGTAGAGTGAGACAGATGTATGCCTATAAATATAACGGAAGCGCATATTTTTCGTTATGTCAAGTAAAAGGAAAATATAGAATAAAACCTTATGATGAAGGATTAAGACCTAAATGGGGATTGTTATTTCCTATAGAAGATGCGCCAGATGATATTCAACAAATAGACATGTAAAACAAAATTATTTCTACACTATTTCAGTCGTTTGCAGATGTTATTTGTTGCTATTATCAAAAATAAAGATAAAATGATGAAAATATGTACTTGACAGAGATTATTTTTTTAATATAAAATGGGTTTGGATTTGTTTCTTGATCTTAATGGATGTGTTTTTTTTCTTTCTTTATCATAATAGGAGGGTAAGATGATAAATAGAATGCGACGATAATATAGATAATGTCACATATGGTTATATGTTTACTTTCTTATTACCATGGTGTGATGACAAAACATACTTTATTAGATCTCGTTGGCATGGAGTTCTTTGGTTTTTTTCACTATTATTACAACACGTAATCCTTTTTATTATTGTGCCGGTTTTAAAGCTTATTGATTTAGCAGATTTTTTTCACGATGTATTTAAATATGGAATAATTCCATATTGTAATAAAGATGGTATAATTGGCATCGTTGAGTGGATTTTTACAATGTTATCATATGCTTTGATTGTATGTTTTTTTGTTTCTAATATTCCATTGTTATGGTGGGGTGGATTGTTTTCGCTGATAATTCATAGCTTCGCCCGACTTATTGTGGTTATAAAATTAACTGTTGAGCATTATTTGGAACACCCAACAACACCGTTGTATGCATATAACTATGATGGCGAAAAAGGGCTTTCTGAATTTCAAGTTAAGGAACAATATCGAATAGTTCCAACAGATAACAATATGCAACCGAAAATGGGAGTACTTTTTGAGGTTAAATACCCATACAAAATTAGAGATAATCGAAATTAGTTAATTTTCGTTTGAAAGATTGGACTTTAATTCTATCGTTTTGTACATCATCAATAACGAATTTTTAATAACAAAAGTATTTATCGTGCCAAAATATTTTTTTATGTAAATAAAAATTTATGTTTATAAACCGTGTTATTTTTTTACGACGCTTTTTAGTTTTTGTATAATCTTTTCGAAATCAAAAAAAAAAATAAACGGGAGAAAAAGATATGAATCTAAAAAAAATAAATTTGATTTACAGAAAAAGTAAACTGTTTGATGTTATGCGTGAGTTAAATAAATGTGGCGAGAAAATAATTTATAACAGCTTTTTTTATAAAACCTTATTTCATAAATCAAATGGCGAAAAATTTTTTGCTACTGGATTTATTTATCAAATCTTGAATTATATATTGGGAATTATTATGCTGATAGGAAACTTTTTTTCGGATAAAAATTTTTTTCAAAACAGCTTTTTAAAAAAAACATTGGATTTGATTTTTAACTTTAATCTTAATCCTATAATTCTAAGATCCATCTCATTTAACTTTTTGTCAGATTTTTTTGGTTTAAAGTACAAAAAAATAAATGCGGATAAAAATTGGAATCGCATAAAAATAATTTTTTGGCTATTGGTTTTAGTTATTTTTTGTTTACTGACAAATTTTATTGGCATAAAAAAATCTTTTTTAATAATCGGTGGAATTATTTTTGCGCTTTTAACTTTTTACAAAACCAAATTTGGAATATATGCTTTAGCATTTTTTATTCCGCTTTTGCCAACAAAATTTATTTTAGCGATTATTTTATTAACATCATTTTCATTCGTGTTTAATTTGTTTTTTAATAACAAACAAATCAAAAATTTAAAGTTTGAGCTTATAGATCTTTTTGTAATATTATTTGCGACTTTGATTTTATACACGACTTTTATTTCATATTTGCCGTTATTAAGTTTAAAATCTGCGCTGGTTTATATTTTATTTGTTGCGTTTTATTTTGTTTTAAAACACACGATAAAAAATCGAAATGATTTATTTATAATCGTGTCTCTATTTATTTTGTCGTCAAGTTTTGTTGCGCTAATCGGCGTCAGTCAAAAATATTTGGGCGTAAATTTAAATATTAACGCTTGGATTGATGAAGAAATGTTTTCTGACAATAAGATTCGTGTTTTTTCAACGCTTGATAATCCAAATGTTTTGGGTGAATATTTACTATTTGCGATTCCGATTTGTTTAGGCAGCATATATTATTTTAAAAATAAATTATGTAAATTATTTGCCGGCTTAAATTTGGTTTTATTATTTTTTTGCATGTTGTTAACTTTATCACGCGGAGCATGGCTTGGATTAATTTTTGCTTTGGTTTTATTTATTTTATTGCGTGATAAAAAATTTTTGAGTTTAGTTTTTTTTTCGGCGTTTTTATCACCGATTTTTATTCCCAAAAGTTTTATTCAAAGATTTATGAGCATCGGAAATATGACAGACACTTCGACTTCATATCGTGTTGGAATTTGGCGTGGCGCTTTAAAAATCATAAAAGATTTTTGGCCGATTGGAATTGGTTTAGGTACAGATAATTTTGTTTATGTTTATCAAAAATATGCTTTGTCAGCGTCATACGCTTTGCATTCACATAATTTTTATTTACAAATTTTGATTGATTTTGGCATAACAGGCTTGTTCTTAATTTTTGCGATTATATTTTTGTTTTATAAAAAGTTACTCGTTGAAAATAAATTTTTACACGATGATTTTATTAAGACATTTAAAATTTCTCTTTGCTCAGGATTCTTTGGATATTTAATTCAAAGTTTGACTGATAACACTTGGTATAATTATAGAATCGTATTTTTATTTTGGTTTATGATTGGCGTTGCAAATATTGCATTTGATCTATCAAAACTGAATGTATGGGGCAAATTTAAATTTTTACAGCACAAACATTTCAATTAAAATTATTTTACTAAAAAATAAAAAGAGGGCTGCAATGCAGCCTTTTTTTTAACTATAATTATTTATACTTCTCCATCAAAATTTTAACTAGAAACATAAATTTTGGGCAAAACGCTTTATCTTGTTTTATTTAAAAAGTCTTCCGGTTCCGTACAATCACATTTCACAGAATCATAAAAATCTCTACTTAGACTATTACCTTGGAACGGAATATTTTCTTCTTGGAATGGTTTTATTCCATTATAAATTTTATCCCAAATACTTTCTTTTTTATTCAATATACTTTCTTTTTTATTCAATGACTTTATGCCACAATCAACATGACTTTGAGACACCTCTTGACGTTTAACAGTAATTTTCGTCAATAATTCGATGTGTTCTTTATCGTTAAGTTTTTCAGATTTTTCAGCACGATCCATTATTTTGCCAATCTGATCTGGAGACAACCACAACTTTCGACGTTCGCCCATAATTTTTATCAAGTCAAAATACTTATTATCATCAAATTTTTCAGCACGATCCATTATTTTGTCAATCTGAGCTGAAGACAAGTTTTGATGTTCGCTCATAATTTTCATCAAATCAAAATACTCTTTATCATCAAATTTTTTAGCACGATCCATTATTTCGTTAATCTGAGCTGAAGACAAGTTTTGATGTTCGCCCATAATTTTTATCAAGTCAAAATACTTATTATCATCAAATTTTTCAGCACGATCCATTATTTTGTCAATCTGAGCTGAAGACAAGTTTTGATGTTCGCTCATAATTTTCATCAAATCAAAATACTCTTTATCATCAAATTTTTTAGCACGATCCATTATTTCGTTAATCTGAGCTGAAAACAAGTTTTGATGTTTGCCCATAATTTTCATCAAATCAAAATACTTATTATCATCAAATTTTTTAGCACGATCCATTATTTTGTCAATCTGAGCTGAAGACAAGTTTTGATGTTCGCCCATAACTTTCATCAAGTCAAAATACTCTTTATCATCCAATTTTTCAGCACGAGCTATTATCTTGTCAATCTGATCTGGAAACAAATCTTGATGTTTGCCCATAATTTTCATCAAATCAAAATACTCTTTATCATCCAATTTTTCAGCACGATCCATTATTTCGTTAATCTGAGCTGAAGACAAGTTTTGATGTTCGCCCATAATTTTTATCAAGTCAAAATACTTATTATCATCAAATTTTTCAGCACGAGCTATTATTTCGTTAATCTGAGCTGAAGACAAGTTTTGATGTTCGCCCATAATTTTTATCAAGTCAAAATACTTATTATCATCAAATTTTTCAGCACGAGCTATTATCTTGTCAATCTGATCTGGAAACAAATCTTGATGTTTGCCCATAATTTTCATCAAGTCAAAATACTCTTTATCATCCAATTTTTCGGCACGAGCTATTATTTTGTCAATCTGATCTAGAGACAACCACAACTCTTGATGTTTGCCCATAATTTTTATCAAATCAAAATACTCTTTATCATCCAATTTTTCGGCACGAGCTATTATTTCGCTAATCTGATCTGGAGACAACTTTTGATGTTCGCCCATAATTTTCATCAAGTCAAAATACTCTTTATCATCCAATTTTTCGGCACGA
>CAMKTI010000131.1 GCA_946415665.1 uncultured Clostridia bacterium | reverse complement strand
TATAAAGGTGCATATGCGTGCAACATGGGCAAAAGGAGGCAACCAGGATATAAGTTGCACAAAAGTTTCACTGGATTTAATAAAAAAAATCAAGCTCGGCACTTTGCTTGGTGATCCGGCTTATGATACAAATTCGATTATTCATTATGCTAAAAAACTTGGCATTAAGAGCGCCATCCCGCCAAAATCTAACCGGAAATTTAAACGAAAATTTGATTCTGCTTTATATCATTTGCAGCATATTGTCGAAAATACATTTTTGAAATTTAAGCGTTGGCATGGCATCTCTACCCGATGTTTCAAAACTTCGGTTGCCTTCCGTGCTTCTTTTTTTATTCGTTTTATTTTCTTGTCCCTTGCTTCTCTTTGATTTTTTGTTATCATTTATTCTTTTCTAAAACTATTTTCTTTAAAAAAATTTTGTTTGCTACTTGACAGACAAAGAATTTTGGTTTATCATCGAAAATGAGTTTTGATTTTTGCTAATAAAAGCAAGCTCATAAAAATTTTATTTTTTGTTTGACAAGCGAGAATTTAGTAGCTACTCATAGTAGGGAGTGGATTAAATAGCATTTGGTGAAATGCTGTTCTTTTGTTTATCATTTATTACTTTAATAAAAATGTATTTTTGTTTTATAAAATGATTTTCACAAAAAAAAATATTTGACAATTAATATTTTGTGTGATAGAATAATCTTGTAGTTTAATTTTTAGTCTATTATTTAGAAGGGGGATTGTTTATGTTGGAAAATACTGTTTCATCACAGCAGGAAACATTGAAAGAAAATGAAAAACGTGAGATACAACTTTCTGTTGCGTTAAGTACGTTTGTTACTTTTAGAGATATTGACTGCAAAAATGATGATAATGATGATAGTGATGGTGGATATAAGTACAAAGAAAAAACTGTTAGCGAGATTTTGAAAGCCGAACAGGAAAATCTAAAAATTTTACAATCAGGTGCTAAAATACAGAAAAACGATTTTACCGAAAAAACTAAATCAATCAGTAAAAAAATTGCACATACTGGATTTATAGTTGACAATTTAAAGCTCGGAAATTTGATTTTGATGGATTCTTCTCTTATGCATAAAAATGATGAAGAATTTAAGAAATTAGGAATGAATGACGGAATTCGGATTTATATATTTAAAGATGAAAAAACTAAATCTCTTTATGTTGTATCAAGAGGAACAATAGCGGGAGAATTTTCCGTTTTGCCTGATATGATTTTTGCTTCCGAAAAAAGCACAATGACAACAAATCTGGAAAAAGAAAAAAATGATTTGATGAAGATATATAACAGCAACGCAAACGAAAAAATCACAATTGAAAATAAAAACGAAGATGAGCTCAACAAGTCAGCTATAAGTAAACAAAATATTATTTTTAATTCTGTCGCGTCAAAACTTTTAGAACCGTATATGGATGAAAAAGGCAATTTTAACAACGAATGGCAAAATATATATTTTATCGGTCACTCTTCAGGTGGAAATAAAGTCATGGATTTATTTGCCTCAAAAATTTTAAACAGCCAAGATCCAAATAAAGAATTAAAAAGGTGTAAATGTATTTGTATTAATTCGATTGGTTGGGCCGATGAAACCAAAAGTTATTTTGAAAAGGGACTCCAAGAGAAAGGCGTTGATTTTACAAAATTCACTAATCAAGTTACAGATGTAAAAGGTTCTAAAGATCCAATTTCAGTTATTAATAACAATCCGATTGGTAAAACTGTTCGTATGAAATCAAAAGGGCATCTTGCAAGAGATTTTAATTTAAATCAATTTGTAGATTCGCCGGATAGAAAATATTATATGTACACTCAGTTTTTTGCTTACATCAAAAATTATTTATCGGGAATTCAAGATCCAGCTGAGAGAGATGAAAAAATCACAACAATCCTTGAAGCATTTGATTATCACAAAAATCAAAAAGAAAGAAATGTTTACGGTGAAGATATTACGACATACCGAACAAAAGTTTTAATTATAGTTTTGTGGGTTTTATTTAAAAGTTATGTAAAAGCGTTGATTGTTGTTTATGTTTTTAGAATAGAACCGATCATTGATAATCATCAAAATGAATTTATGACGAACTTTTCAAATGAAGAACAAGGGAATTTTATTGACAATATAAATGAAAAAGAAAAAACAGAAGGTCAAAAACGGCCGTTAAGTGATCTTGATGAATCACAACCAAATTTAAACTTCACATAAATTTAAATACAAATGACAGCGTGTAACGACGCTGTCATTTTTTTGACCACTAATTATTTAAAACGAAAATTTGAACACGATGCATATATAAAATATCACCGGGATAATAAATTTTGATTTTATTTATATGATTTTAAAATAATTTGCCAAAAAAATTAAAAAGTACTTGACATTTATTTTTTTTATGTGTTATAATAAAAATGTAGCAGATAATTATTTTGTTGTTTTAAATTTTGGAGGTGTTTGTCATGAGTACATTACATAATTTTGTTTCGCAGGAAAATATTTCTGCAGAAGGATTTATTGCTTCACTGGATAAAAATTTAAAATCACTAAGACAAAATTTGCTCGATGAGATTGTTGTGCATACGCCATTAAATTATAATCAAAAAAAATCAGATTTTGTCATGAATTTAAATTCAATGTTTCCAAATTTATCGAAAGAACGACAGGAATCCGTTGCTATTATTTTAAATGAAAACGGCGAATTAAATTCGTTAGATACAGAAAATTTAAGACTACTTGATAAAGATTTTCTGGAAAAGAATAAACTTTTACCGAATAAACTTTTAAATCAAATTGGAGAAGCATTAGGCACAATTTCGAGTTATCTTGGAATGACAATGTTAGCTTTAAGTCCGCTCGATTCGAATTTATTGATTCCTGGTGTTTTTTTAACAAGCGCGGGGTTTATTATAAAAGATATTTGTCAAAATGAATTGGAAAAACGCGAATTGATGATTTATGGCTATGAAATAATAGATGATTTGCCCGAAAATTTAGATTTAAATCAAAATCTTGATGTTACAAGTGAAAAAAAAATAGCAGAAAGAAATGATAGTAAAATAAGTTTGTTAACAGAAAAATCGGATTTAGATAAGGAGCATGATCTATAAAAATAAAAATATATTATTTGGTATTGATTTGTTGTTCCTAAGAATAAATTTTATTTTTAGGAACTTTTTTTGTACCAAGAAATATTTTTGCAAACAAAAAAGACTTCCAAAATTGAAGTCCCTTTCGTTTTTATAAAAATTTTTTCGTGTTACAAGTTTCCTTTATAAAATTCAAATGCTTCGTTACTTAAACTATATATCATTCGATTTCTTTTTTTGTTTTCGTCTAAAGTAGCTAGGTGAAATCAATGTCTGCATATATTAGGATTAAACATCATTTACTTGTCATATTAGGGAAAAATCAAATCTAGATATATTGGCCGAAGCTAGCGATATTTGTATACAAAAGTTTCGCCATTCACCTTTATATAAATTTCAATGGGTGAATCAGTATCATCTTCTATGCTTTTAGGCATTTCAGATAAATAATAAATTTTGTCTGAAGTTAAAGGTTTTATACTGGTTATATTTGTATAGGTAAACCCCAATTGCCCATCTAGCATCGCAGAAAAACTACTATATTGATAGTCATTTTTATATTTCACATTTACACCAGCAACTTCATCTGCCATCATATCTAAAGTAGATATATTTTTACAATTTAAAACAACATACAAGTAAGTGTTATCTGAATCACCAACTTGATAATAATTACTGAAATATCCGCTTTGTTGCGGGGCTTCAACTTTTTGACTAAATTGTGCACTATCAATTGTTATCTCCCAATCTTTTGTCTTTATAACTTCTCCTACATTTACATACTGTTTTTCTTCAATTTCAGGCGACGGAACAGATAAATCACGAGCTGAACTTGAATTGCTATTTAAACTATTACTTATAGTCTGAACAAACAAATTGTCAGTATATACGCATAAGACGATTGACAATGCACCTAATATAAGTGTTACAAAACGCATTGGGCTACGTTTTTTAATTAAAGATATTATGCTAAAAATTAATGCTAACAATCCCATGATACATGAAAAAATATTAACGAATGGAACAACCGAAAACACGATTGCAATTATTCCTAACACTAGTCCAGCAATTGCTAAACCGTTTTCTTTTTTTTCATCCATAGTTAAAATTTTCCTCCTTGTATGAGATGTTGTAAAATGTACTTGTAAAAAATACAAGTACAGGGTGAGTATATCATATATTTGTTTGATATACTACAGTAATAAACGATTCTATATGGATACAGATAAAAGAGAAATAAATATAACTCATAAAAATAAGTATCAAGGCGCAAAAAAAGACTCTCGAATCAGAGCCTTATTTAGGGAGCGTTCACATAAAAAGCAAATCAAAAATAAAAACGATAGAAACGGTAGATATAAAAACAGAATCAAGTTTATCATAACGAGTAAAAACTTTTCTAAAATGTTTCAATCTCAGGAAATGTTGCTCGATATTATTGTGTTGTTTATAAAGGTGTTTATCGTAGCTCCAAGGCAACTTACGATTTTTTTTTAGGTGGAACAACGGTCTTAAACCCGTGATCCTTGGCTAAAGCTAAAGTTTTATGATCTTCATAAGCTCTGTTCATCAGGAGGTAATTATTATTTTTGGAATATATGGATTCAATCAATTTTCTTCCTTCGGGAGCATCGTGAGAATTACCAGGAGACAAACGAAAAACCACTGGACATGAAGATGTACAA
>CAMKTI010000130.1 GCA_946415665.1 uncultured Clostridia bacterium | reverse complement strand
AATAACGTGACGGTTGAGATTTATAAAAGAAAAGTAAAACTTGATGGAAAGGTTAAGGTTATAGCCAGAGAATATGATGGAACATCAGGAAATTTAACGATCGACGGGACAGATATAACGGTAATCGGAGCGGAAAATCCTGAGATTGGAATTGTTGAAGGTGATGAAGTAGAATTAGATACGTCGAGTTTGCAGGCGATATTAAACGGAACGAATGGAAGTGCAGGAGAAAACAAACCGGTAAAAATAACTGGTCGAGCAAGTTTAACAGGAGCGTCTGCGGGAAATTATGAGTTAAGCAATGATTTTGATCGCGATTCGACAGTTAATATCACGCCGAGAAAATTGGCAATAGTCGGAGATTTAACGGCGAAAAATAAAGTTTATGACGGAAATGGAAATATTGAGTTAGCGACAGAAAATTTGGCACTCGATGGAGTGATTTCTGGAGATAATGTTGGGTTGGATGTTGGAAATTTAGTTGGCAGTACGGATAAAAATGCTGGAACGGGAAAATCTGTGACGGTAACAGGACAACCAGTTTTGACAAATAATGAGGCTGGAAATTATATTTTACAAGAACGCGATTTTAATAACGTGACGGTTGAGATTTATAAAAGAAAAGTAAAACTTGATGGAAAGGTTAGATTTGAAGACAAAGAATATGATGGAAAAGAACAAGTCGATACGCAAAAGAGTGGATTAGAAATTATAAGTGGTGAAGAAGATGGAATAGCAATTGTTGATGGAGATAATATTGAAATAAGTTACAAGAATTTGAAAGGATATTTGGATCACGAAAATGAAAATGTTGGAAAAGATAAGGCTGTGAGAATAGAAGGCAGTGTATATTTAACAGGAGATAGTATTTCAAATTATGAATTAGATGATGATTTTAATCGTAGCTCGACGGTTAATATAATTCCTAGAAAAGTAATGATAAGTGGTTCAGGAACAATCACAGTTTTATCTCGGGAATATAACGGGTTAAAAAATGTTGAATTAGATACGAGTGATTTAAATGAAAAGTTAAAAGTTATACACGTTGGAGATTCTGAAATCGGAATTATTAAGCAAGATGATGTTTCTCTTGATTTTTCTAAGTTAGTTGGAGAAATGGAAGATAAAAACGCTGGTGAAAATAAAATAGTTAATATAAGCGGCGATATAGTTTTAGTAGGTAGTTATAAAGATAATTATGAATTAGTTAATAGCGAAAATGATCCGTTTAATAAAACTGCAACTGTTTTGATTACCAAAAAAGGATTGATAATAAAAGGTGATATTAGTGCTATAAACAAAATTTATGATAAAAATAGTTCTATTGAATTGGTAAAAAGTGAATTGATTTTAGACGGAAAAATTGACGGCGATGATATTAATATAAATTTTGATGTTATTAAGGGAAATGTTGAAAATCCAAAAGCTGGACAAAACAAAAAAGTAATAGTAAATTTTGATGGCGAATTAATATCAGGCACAGATTTAATTAATTATGAATTTAGTAATCCGGAATTTGATAATGTTTTTGTTGATATAACACCAAAAGAAATTGGATTAAGCGGTGACTTTGAACTAGAAGATAAAAAATATGATGGAACTAATGATATTAAGTTTAAAGCCGATAGTATAAAATTAAATACAGAAGAAATTTATGAAGGCGATGAAGTTGAATTAAAATCGAAAAATTTATCAGCGAAATCAGAAAATGCAAATGTTGGACAAAAAAATGTTACTGTTAGTGGCGAATGGTTTTTGGTTGGAAATGATGCAGAAAGTTATGTTTTAAAAGCTGAAGATATTAATAGGATATTAGGTGAAAAAATAGTCAATATAACGCCTTTGCCAGCTGAATTTGTTTGGAGTGACAAAACAGAATTTGATTATGATGGGGATATACACAAAGTGACGGCTATCGTGAAAAACAGAAAAGCTCCGAACGATACGTTTGATTTAAAATATGATAATAATACGGCAGGAAATAATGGAAGTTATGTTGCCAAAGTTATTGCTTTAGGAAATGAAAATTACACGTTAGAAAATGCTATAAATGCAACGAAAAAATGGTCTATAAGAGATGCATTTAATGGCGGCGGTGGAGGAGGCGGATCTTCTTCAGGAGGTTCATCGAGTTCATCAGGAAGTAATATTGCTAATAATATCAATACAAATGTTGTATCACCTTCTATTGGTGGAATGAATGGTTTTATGACTAGTGGAAAAACTTTAAAGGATATAGTCGTGCCAAATACCGTTAAACAAAGAAAATATGTAAAAGGGTACCCAGATAAGACTTTTAGACCGAACGGAAATATGACGCGTGCAGAATTTGCACAGGCTATTTATAATTTGATTAATAATAATGAACCAGTGAATATTAATGTGCTTGATAAATTTAATGATGTTGATAAAAAAGCTTGGTACGCAAAAGCAATGGCTTATTTGTCAGAAAAAAATATAATTAAAGGTTATGACGGGAAAATAAGGCCAAATGATTTTGTAACTCGTGGAGAGCTCACACAAATATTATTCGATGCTTTGAAATCTTATGATAATACAGGGACAAATAATTATGTTTACGGAAGTTATGATTCTAGTTTTGTAGATTTAGATAATAATTATTGGGCTGCGGTCGCGATAAGACAATTAGCTTCGAACGGAATGGTAAATGGATATGAAAATAAAACTTTTAGACCAAAAGCAAATGTTACACGAGCTGAAGTTGTTGCGATGATATCAAAAGTATTTGGTAGAAGTTTTGATTTGAACGTAACGAGAGAATATATTGATGTTGAAAAAAATCATTGGGCATATAATTATATTTTGGATGCAAGTGAATAAAAAAAATAAAAGTTAAGCGACAGGGTAATTGGTGCAATGTCATTAAGTTAAGACGGCAACAAAAAGATTTCTATACCAGAAATGGTATAGGGATCTTTTTTTTGATACAAAGGGCCGACAAGACCTTCCGTAATGTGCCACTGCCACCGCTTTAGCTTTGGAATCCTATAAGAAAGCGAAAACAGTTCTTGTAATTAGAAAAATTCTAATTACAATAAGGTCATATATAAATCCAAAACATGTTAGATACTGTCTACACAAAAAAACAAGCAACAAGACAAGGTAAAAAATAATCTATCCAGTAGAATGTAATGAAAAGGAATAAAAAAGTAGCAAAATAAAAATGGAAAAAAACGTATCGTAGATTTCATATAAGTGATGCGGAGCAGGAGCTAATAGAACCGCACTGGACAGGTTAACATGAACAACACATGGAGTGTATAGCCAAAGATAATCAGAAGTTTATCAATGCGGTTGTTTGATTACTTAAAACAGGATTTCCGTAGAGAGATTTGCCACCGAATTATTGGAAATGGTATACGGTGCATAAAAGATTTATTCGATGGGCAAAAAATGGAAAATGTGAAAGATTGGCTAAGTTTTTAAGTCAAAACACGGAGTTAAAAAATGTTGTGGCAATGATATATTTAGCCCATATAAAGGTGCATATGCGCGCAACGGGAGTAAAAAAAACAACCAGGATATTTGTCGCACAAAAGAGGGATCAATTCGAAAGTCCACATAGTAGTAGACCTCAAAGGAAGAGTGATCAATCTAAAAACAGCCACCGGAACAACGGTGGATTGCGGTGTAGTACTTGATTTAATAAAAAAAACAATTAAGCTTGGCACTGGTGTGGTATTGTTGCACGTTATTTTGAAGCTTCTATTGCCTTCTGCGCTTCTTTTTTTGTTCATTCTTTTTTCTTGTCTTTTGTTTCGCTTTAATTTTTTTGTTATCATGCGGTATTTCATAAAATTATTCTCTTTAGAAGGATTTTGTTTGCTATTGACCGTGAGTTTTAATTTTTAGTAAAAAAATCAAGCTTATGAAATTTTTTTCTCGCTTGACAAGCGATAATTTAGTGGTTACTCATAGTAGAGAATTGGTGGAATGGTTTTGTTTAATTTTTTTCCGTTTTTGTGACCACTATCTAAATTTGTTGGATTGCGTATTTTCAAACTTAAATTAAGATTGTGTAAAAAATTTATATTATTTTGTCTGAACAAAAATATTTACACAGAAATTTTATCCGCCTTAAATATTATTTTTTGTGATAAAAAAATATTATTTGCAATAACAAATAAATTATGTTATAATGCCCTCGAGTTTAAAAATGAGTGGGGAGTGTACATTATGGAAGAAAGTTATGAAATCAAAACAAATAAAGCAGGTGATTTCGTAAATTTGGATGATTCTACCAAGCAAAATGAAATTGCAAAAAGTTTCTATGCGGAAAAAATGCAAAACTATAACTAAAGGTGAAATTTGTAATCTGATTAAAAAGTTGTGTGCGAAGTTTTGTCGAGATGATAAGTATGAAGTGAACATTTTGGCTATTTCGGCGTTGAATACAGTGTACAAAACAAGGCATACCGAATTTCAAAGCCAACATAAAGGAATGTATAATGTATAATGTATAATGAATTAAAAAACAAGAACGAAATATAAAATCAAAACGCAACAGACTTGAACAACGTGATTATAAAGGTTTTAGGGTTTTGAATAAAAGAGATAGTGGTCTCACCGCAAACTTTATCGCTTTAGACATATTATCGAGAATGTTTTCTTTGCTTTTAAACGTTGGCGTTTTATTGTCATTCGTTATGCTAAAACGCTCGATGGTTTGTTTTATTGCTTTTACTTATTTCCATTGTATCTCTATGTATCTGTGGTTTTTTAAACTTTTTTCATGTAGACACTATCTAAGAAATTTTTATTGTCGGAAATTGAATTTGTTACAGCCTATTATATTATGTGGGATAGCATA
>CAMKTI010000129.1 GCA_946415665.1 uncultured Clostridia bacterium | reverse complement strand
AGGCAACTTACGATTTTTTTTTAGGTGGAACAACGGTCTTAAACCCGTGATCCTTAGCTAAAGTTAAAGTTTTATTATCTTCGTAAGCTCTGTCCATCAGGAGATAATTATTATTTTTGGAATATAAGGATTCAATCAAATTCCTTTTTTCAGGGGTATTGTGAGAGTTGCCAGGAGACAAACGAAAAGTTGCTGGACATGAAGATGTACAACATTTGTTGTTAATTCTATTAGCCTTGTTTGTACGCTCCTACTATCAATAAAGAGTACATAACTTCATTAAATAGTTTTTGGTTTTTCACAGCTTCCAAACTTAAGGTTTTAAAGAAAAAAAGCAATAGCTGTTGACAATCGTAACGTTTTTCGGCCATCTGCTAGATTTTACGTAGATTATGTGTTCTTTTCATTTTTTGTATGAAAAAAAATTTATTTATCGCTTGAAATTAATTTTTTTAACCCAAAAACTTGACAAAATATTTGGGATGTTTTATAATTTAATCAAATCAAGTTAGATCAATTATTAGGAGTGATTTAAATGAAAGGAAATTGTAATAATAGTAAGCCTGGCAGTGAAAAATATGTTATGTCAAATGATGTGAGCAAAAAAAATGATAAACCAATTTCTTTTAAAAAAGAGAGCCAACAAATATTCAAGAGAAAAACTAGTTTAGAAACGCTGTTATCTCTTTTAAATCAAAAAGAACGTACTAAATTATTTATTCCTAGGAAAAATGACGATATAAATAAAAAATTATCTGATGCAATATGTATAGGCAAAGACAAATTGTATGCGAATTATCTGTATTGTATAAGTAGTGATCCTGCCATGTTTAAAAAAATAGCGGATAATATTTTCGAATCTGATTACAAGCAATTAAATAAATATCTCGGAGAATCAGACAAAGAAATACAAGATAGATTTAATTTTGACAAAGAGAAAAAAGAAATTATGGCGTGCATGCGACCATATTTAAAGATTTATATGTACCAAATGATTTTAGGGGAAATTTTTTCTCTAACACGTAATGATTTTGATAAGGACTGTGTCCATAGTGATAATGAAATGTCATCGTGTATTGAAAATATAATAAAAGATAATAGGAATCAACAAAAACGAATCGATAAAATCCTTGCTTTGACAGAAAACGAACAAATTACAGAGATAAAAAATTTTTGGGATGAAATTAAAGAAATCCGGGTTGATAAAACGTGTCAAGAAATAAAAGAGAGTAATAAACATGAACTTCGAAATATAATATACAAATGTTTATTATTTGGCTTATTAAGCACAACAATTTTTCCAGAAATTGATCGATGTTGTGATGCTAAAGACAAAACTGTGGATGAAATTCAAGTTGAGATAGCAAAAAATCAAAGTGAAATTGAACAATATAAGAAAGACTTGTCAAACTTGCAAGACAAAGCTAAAAACTTGAACATATTATTAGCATTAGCTAAATCTGATATGATCAAGAAAGGAAAAAATGCAAACGAAAATAAAAAATCTGAAATCGAACAAAATCAACCACCAGCTGAAGATTTAGAAAACAAAAATATATTGTTGCTAAATAATAATAATTTAGAAGTGTCATTAGATGATCTTAAATCATCGATTGAACTTTGTGATGAAAATATTAAAATCAATAAAGCAGATCAAGAAAAAATAGAAAAAGAAATAAGCAACAGAGAACAAAATATTAAGAAATTTAAACGACAGGAAAGCGAATTGAGCGTTCAGAAAGATATACAAAACGCTATCAAGGATATAAAAAAGCAATACAACGGGGAACTAAGTTATGATATTTTTGATGATGTATTAGAGCATCCTAGTATATTAAATGATGATATGCAGATGGAGGGTATCATTAAATGTTGTTATGGCGAAAATCGTATTTATTATGATGATAAGGTTGATTTTGTTTCTCATTTTATAGTTCATTCTTTAAACCATCATACTCATAAAAATTTTCTTTTGGCAATTATTGAAGCGAGTAAACTATTGCACAAACTTTTAGAAAGTGATTATTCTCAAGAAGAAGAAAAACGCTGGAGACGTAGTTATTATCAGTGTTATGATTCGTGGCACAAAGAAAACAAGTGTTTTCGTAAAAAAATGAAAGCTTGGGGATATAAATATGGTAACCAGTTTATAAATGCTATGGGTCAGAGTGATGACATAGATAATGATTTGTACTGTTTTATTGACAACTTTTTACTTGACGGTTACTATAAATATTCTTTTAAGACTCATTCCGACATGTATGTATTGAGATCGTGGTATAATGATAGGTGGCTTTTTCATTGGACGTTCCCGTTCGCTATTTTGTGGACAGCTATATCTTTTGCAATCTTTTTTGTTGTCTTAGGAATTATATTGGGGTTTACATATTTAATTGCGGGCGCATGTGTTGCGTTTTTTGTTATGCTTTCGCTTTTATGCGCTTCGGCTGTAACTGCGATCACATTCTTTACTGTTTTTGGAATAAAATTGAAGGCAGCGAATAAAAAAGTTGAAGCTCGGAGATTTGCTATAGATAACAATAAAGAAAATTTTCACACTGAGTTTATAAAATCAAACATGTGGTGGCGACTTTTCCCTCATGGATTTATGTGGACAGCTATATCTTTTGCAATTGCTTTCGGTCATTTTGGAGCCATAACGCTGGCTTTGTATTGCACAGGTGTTGCATTCTCTGGCGTTTTATATTTTTCCTTAAGTTTAGCTACATGCTCTGTTGTATTATTTATGATATTTGGAATAAGAGTTTGGATGCAAAAAAGAAAATATGAAAACTGGACATCTCAAATGGATAAATTACAGAAAGATAAACAAAATATCAACATATCTCAAAAGCAAAAAGAATTTTATGATAAATATTTAGCAAGCGATAAAGAGCAAAACGATCAAGAACAAAATTTAGATAGACCAAAGACAGAGAACGCAAATGAAATACAAACACAATAAATTTACCTATAAGAAGAAAATAAAAATATCGTTATGTAAGTAAATCAAAATTACATAGCGATATTTTTTTAGCAGTTAGTTTTATTCCTTTATGTATTTTCTATGAAATTACGAAGATATCAGCCAAACAAAAAAACTGCCTTTAACTCAGCAGTTTTATTTCATATAAAAAATTTATTTAGCGCTTGTAAAACATTTTTTTATCCAAAATTTTATTAAACCGCAAAAATCCCGCACAAAATATTTTTTTCATGTTTATTTTACACAAACAAATTTCTTGGAAATAAATAGCCAAACAAAAAAACTGCTTTCAAATGAGCAGTTTTTCTGTACCCCAAAAATATTAACCAGCGAATCCATCCCTATTTTAAGGACTTCCTGGAAAATTTTTTAAAACTTCTTCGGCTTTCACTCCCAAACCCGGAATAATATTATTAATCTCAGCATTCTTGTTGTTAAAATCCAAAAAATTTAATACTTGCTTTATATCTTCATTCCTGGTCTCCTTATGCAGACTTGTACTTATTTCATAAACACCCTGTTTAAATTTTTCTTTATCTCCCCAAATGACATCTGTCAAAGTTTTAGCTGACATCAATGTTCCGAAAACAATAAGTGAAATTCCAGCGATTAAACCAAGAACTCCGGGAAATGCAGCTGCAACAAAAGATAATTTCCCTAAAAATCCAAACAAAACAGCGGGTTGTAAAAACGATACTCCAAGAAATATTGACGCCCCGCCAAATATTCCTCTTACAAGATTATTCAAAACCTTAGCGACTTGGTGAGCTCGTTTGTTTCCGTGTTTATCCAAAAAGTTAGTAACAAGTTTTACACCCGATGATATCGCAAGTACTAAACCAACTGCCAAAGAAAGTTTACAACAAACAAAGATCCCCAATGCTATGAGTGCTACATTTCTGATGATTTTAGGTAGATTAAGTAAAAGACTACCTAAAATACCAAATTTTGTTCCCTCTTGATCCGACTCTAAGCCGTTTCCAATAGCACCATATCTAGCTCTGAGTTGAGAACCGAACTTAAAATCCCAAACAACATCGAATGCTTTAAATGCACCAAGTGCAATAAGTGAAATTTTTGTTAAAAGCGCACCAACTGAACCTAATCCGCCAATCATTCCAGCAAAAGCAGAAATAATAGGCAAACCCGGAGCGGCAAAAAGTAAAATTCCAATCGCTAGGGCCGCTAAAGCCATCACACCGAAAGCTACATTTTTAATCAATTTAGCCCAACCGCGTTGGTGACAAATATTCAAAACCGAAGAGGCTACCATCATCGCAGATGGTATTGCAATAATCAAACCTAAAGTCAACATTGCCGGAAAAGTAAAACCCGCAAATATTGTTGGCAAAACTAAACCAAAGCTAGCTGCTAACCATGGCATAAGACATATAAATACGCCTATTCCCATTAATAAAAACCATGAAAGACCCTTCCATAAGTTAACAAATACAGTCTCCTTAGTAAATTGTTCCAGATCAACTTGTTGCTCGTCACTAGGTTGGTTTTTTTCTCCTGATGCTTTGTCTGACATCTAAAAATCCTCCCAAATTATCTAACTACAAAAGCAATAATCAATAAATAAAAATTTATTGAGCGACAAAAAATATGTTGCAAACTTAAACTTAAACTTAAATTTTTTTATTCGTCAAGTGTGTTGTTTTTTTTAACAATCTTTGACATTTAACACACCTGATATTTTTATTATAAAACAAATTTTCTTATCTGTCAAGAGATAAACTTAAATTTTATATTTTTTGTTGTTAATAATCACCCTCTTTATTTTTTTTATTTTAGAAAGTGTCAACAAAGACGAGAAAAAATTAAAGAAAGAAAGTAACAAAGCAATAAATGATAAACA
>CAMKTI010000128.1 GCA_946415665.1 uncultured Clostridia bacterium | reverse complement strand
AAGAAGAGAAAAAGAAGAAAGAAGAAGAAGAGAAAAGGAGAAAAGAAGAGGAAGAGAACAAGAAGAAAAAAGAAGAAGAAAAACAAAACGATAAAAAACATAATAAGAATAATAATCCGGAAGACAAGAAAAATACGAAAGTTAATGCTGAGCTTAAAAAAGATATAGACGAAAGTATAACAGGCAAAGATAATAAACAAAAAAAAGAACAGAAAGAAGAAGAGAAACAAGACAATCAAAGCAAAGAAAATACGGTCAATAACAAACAGAATAACCAACAAAATAACGAAAAAAATAGCGATGAGAATAGCCTGGAAAACAAAAAAGGTACGGAAATTAATACTGAACCTAAAAAAAATATAAACGAAGATAATAAACAAAAAGAAAAAAATGAAATAAATATAATCGATAGCAAAAGTAATAATACAATCAAACAAAATATGAACAATATTACAGAAAAAGCAAAACAAATTGAAAATCCAATCAATAAGAAAAATATTTTGATAAAATTCTTAGCGTGGTTGTTGACGTTTTGTCTCGTTTTACTTTGTATTTATTTTTTCGTTCAAGCTGCAACTGCGAACGCACTCATAACTTTGATATTGACAATTATTTTTGTCGCCGCATCAATTTTACTCACTATTTGTTTGCCAAATAAAAAAGAGCAAAATATCGATACGATTAAAATGACACTCAATAAAGAAAATGGTATATACAATATATATCAGCGTTTTAACAAATATCCTGATCAGCAGCAAGAACAAACAATTATCAAAAACAAATAAGAATAATTAAGCATCGCAAACTATAAGCGGTGCTTTTTTTAGGAATATTTTGGGTAATGTCTACACAAAAAAGATAAAAAAGAGAAATAAACTATAAAATAAAGTGTAATGGAGAAAAATAAAAAACAGCAGCAAAATAAAAATGGAAACATAGATTTAATATAACTGATGCAAAGTGGAAGCTAATAGAACCGCACCTGACAGGTCAGCCTGGGCAATGTGGAGGCATAGCCAAAGATAATCGGGAATTTATCAATGCAGTTGTTTGGATACTTAAAACATGATCTTTGTGGAGGGATTTGCCTCCAGATTATGTCAAGCGTGGTACGGTGCGTCAAAGATTTATTCGATGGCAACGAAAAGGTATGTGGAAAAAATTATTTGAGATGAAATACTGAAAGGTGATGTGATCTTTGCTTCTATTTCTATTTATGTTCGTTGTATCTTTATGTATTTGTCATTCTTTTAAATCTTTTCATATAGACACTATCTAGGCTCATATATATTTTTTAAAAAAGTAAATACAGTAAGAGTCTCTTCCGTATTCTCTTTGTTGAAATTAGACTTCAACTTTACATTGAGCTCTATTGCACCCAACTGTTCAATATTTTTTTAATATTCATCATCAATACAATCTAAATTTGATTCTTTCATAATGATCAACCAACTCCATTAATTTACTATTTCCCAGATTTCGAATAATATCCAAATGTCACACATCTTTATTTTAACACAAAAATTTTTATTGTCAATATGTAATCTAAAAAAATTTTATAATTCATATTATAGATTATCTGATCATCATGATTGATTATTTAAATTTAAATTCTGTTTTAATATTGCTTTTGAATAAAAAGTAGCAATAAAATATTTTTTTAAAACGTAATCCTGCTCAATTCACTTAATGTTATAAATTTTGTTTTTTGATTTTTACATTCAGCATAAAATTCTTTTATTGCCTGAGCTGTAATTTTTCCGCCCGCCGGTCCAACATGTCCTATCGCTATTGCAAATTTTTTTTTCTTAGCAATTTCTAGAACCTTAACTAAATTTTGTTTTACAATATTCAAATTTTTATCATCTATAAAAATATCTCGCTCATAAAATTTTAGATCATATTTTTTAGCCAAATTTTTTGCGAGGCTTTTATTCGTTGTTTTGCTATCGACAAAAATTAATTCTTTCTCTTTAAGTATCTTAAAAAAAATATTTAAAATCCGTTCATCTTCCATAATTTTTGAGCCCATATGATTATTTACGCCGACCGCAAATTTTATTTCGTCCAAGCTTTTTAAAATATTTTTTTTAACTTGCTCATCACCTAAATTTTTTAACAAACAATTTGGTCCGAGCCAAGATTTTTTTCCATGATGTGGTTCCATTGGCATATGCAAAATAATTTCTTTCCCAGCTTTTTTTAAATTTAGCATATCTTTTTCTGAATTTTCTAAGCCTGGCATAACCGCGCCAGTAAATTTTATTTTTAAATCTAAAAAATCCTGTGTATCGCTCGTATTATTTCCAAAATCGTCTATTATCAGAGCGATATATTTATAATTATTTTTTTCATCTGCAATTAAAACTCTGATTATAAAAGGCAAAATAAAACTCGTTAATAAAATCAAAATATAAATTTTAAGTCTAAATTTATTCCCAAAAATTATTATCATCGAAGCACCCAAAAATATTTTTTTAATAAATCTTATGCACGTCATACTTGTCATAATCATAAAAAAATAATCTCCGAATAAAATTTTTTTATAAAACACGAAAGGAGATCATTAAAATTTATGGCACACGCCAAAAATAATTTTTTATTAATCAAAAGTACATTGATTTTAACTTTTGCCGGAGTAATCACAAGAATACTCGGCTTTTTTTTTAGAATTTACATGACAAAAAAAATGGGAGCTGAATGCGTTGGTTTATATCAATTAATTTTACCAATTTATAATTTAGCATGGAGCATATCTTGTGCTGGATTTGCAACTGCAATTTCAAAAATAACTGCCCAAGAATCAGAAAAAAAAAATCTCTCTACAGCAAATTTAATTCTTAAACAAAGTTTATTTGTTTCGTTCATAATCAGCGCCATTTTAAATTTATTTTTATATTTTAATTCCAGTTTTTTCTGTAAATATATTTTTAGCGATAATCGGCTTGATCTCGCAATAAAAATTTTATCGTTTGCATTTATTTTTATGGCATTAGGATCATGTTTGCGTGGATTTTTTATTGGCCTGCAAAAATCTTTTGTTCCGGCAATAAGTCAAATTCTTGAACAAATAATTCATATGCTCACGATTTATTTTTTAATAAATAAAATTCCGGGCGATATAAAATCCATGTGTGCTCTCACAGTTTTTGGAATGACGTTGGGAGAATTTTTTTCTTTCATCTATACTTATTTTGCATACAAAAAATTTATTTTTAAACATAAAAAAAATGATCGAGCAAATATTAATTTTTGCTCAGCATTTTATTTAATTTTGGCAACTGCTTTTCCTTTGTCAGCAAATAAAATTATAAATTCGGGTTTATATGCGCTAGAAAATATTTTGATTCCAAAGAGATTAATTTTAAACGGTTTTGATTTCAAAAACGCAATAAGTTTATATGGGAAAATTACAGGCATGGCGATGCCATTAATTTATTTCCCATCAGTTTTTTTAATTTCTCTTTCAGTTTCAATTGTTCCAGAAGTTTCTCGTGTGTACGCAAAAAAAAATCGCGAGAAAATAAACAATACTGTCTCAAAAACAATTTTATTTACGATAATAATTGGTTTAGGCGCAACGGTTTTTTTTACAATTTTTTCATGCGAGCTCGGATTATTTATTTACAACCAAAATATTTCGTTTGTATTAAAATTCTTAGGTTTGTTGTGCCCGTTTATTTATTTGCAAATGGTTTTATCAGGAATTTTAAATGGTCTCGGCAAACAAATATTTGTTTTTAGAAATAATTTAATTGCGTCGGGGATAAATCTTCTTTTCATATATTTTTTTATTCCGCGTAAAGGAATCGTTGCGTTTATTTTTGGTTGGTTAGTCAGTTTAATCGTTGCGTGTTTATTAGATTTAAATGTCATCACAAAAACCATCAATATAAGATTAAAATTTGACGAGCTAATTTTAAAACCTTTTTTGGCGACGGTTCTATCTGGATTAATAGCAAATTCTCTTGCCAAAAATTTTATTCTCGCCCACAAATTCTTAAATAATATTTATGGACTTGTTATATGTACAATTTTTTTTGCGCTAACATATATTTTTTTTATATTAATAACTGGTAGCGTAAAAATAAATGAGTTAAAAAAATTAGTGTGGAGATAATTTGAGTTTATTTATTGCATTTAGCTTTATCAATTCTTGTTACTATCCATTTTGGGGTTGATTCGTATAGCAATTCTATTATCTCCTTCATTTCCTATTAGATACTGTCTACACAAAAAAGATAAAAAAGAGAAATAAACTATATAATAAAGTGTAATGGAGAAAAATAAAAAATAGGAGCAAAATAAACATAAAAAAAACGTCTCGTCTTTTTATTTTTAGATTTCAAAAAAATAAATTAAAATACTTGACACGCATTATTTTTTGTGTTATAGTAAAAATATCACATTAAATAAATTTGTTTTTAATGTGAATAAAAAAAATTTAATTGGTTAGATGTAGTGTTTTGTTGCTAAAATGCGCTTTTTTATTTTTATTTTTAAAGGGGGATGTTTTAAATTATGAGTGAAAAAAAAACAGAGTTAAAAAATTTTGAGGATATAGCCAAGTTTTTGCAAAATCCCAAGGCATGGGAAAAATGTGGTTTTGTTGCTTTTAATAAATACGTGTTGGAATATTTAAAAACACATCAGATAAAAAGTATTAATCCAGCTGGTGACAGCAGTATAGATAGTAAAACTTTCGCTGGTGATAACAGTTTGCGATTTTTTTTAAGGAGAGCGTTGTATTGTTTTATCCAAAAAAACGCAGGTGATCTTAATGTAAGTTTAGCAACGAGCGATAAATTTCGTTTCGAAAGTAATTTTCCGTTTGCTTGTCTCAATACTGATACTACAAAAGCAATTTTTGATGCTTGTAAGAAGGATGATGGTATATTCCAAAGTAAAGAAAAGATTAGTGAGGATGTATTTGATTTAATAGTT
>CAMKTI010000127.1 GCA_946415665.1 uncultured Clostridia bacterium | reverse complement strand
AAAGTTCACAATAAAGATGTTGTAATAGCGAAATGCGGCATAGGAAAAGTATTTAAAATTTTTGGTTTAGTTGTTTTTGACACAGTAGTAATTGCTGTTAGAACATTTATGAGAACAGTCAAATCATTGTTCGTAGGTCTTTTTAATATAGTTGCAGGTATTAAAAATTTCTTTGATTTGACTAAAGGTGGTAAAGGTTTGTGGCGTTGGATAGTTTTTGTTTTCAAATTACCATTTTTACTTGTATTTAGTGTTATAAAATATGTTTTAACCATGACTTTAGGTACATTGTATAATTTCATTGAAAGTATATTTATGATGGTTAGATATAATACTGAAGAATCAAAAAACGATGGTAAAGTTGAAGTTTGCGAGTTATATAAAGAAAATTGTTTAGAAAATAACACTGCCGAAAAAAGTGCTGGTCAAAGTGTATTAAAAGATTTTGCACTCGCAAACATTGATATAAGCAATTGTCTGACCAATTGTGCTTCAAGTATCAAAAAGATGAATTTTATCCAAAGCGTACAAAAATTTTTCTGTGCAATTGGGAATTGGTTTTTAATGTTTGGAAGCGGCAATACTGAAGAAACAATTAAACAATATATCAATAGTCTGAAGCCAAAGTTTGGTAGTGAAAAATTTCAAGCAGAAGTTAGTACACAATACAACACAAACAATAACGTTAATATGCAAGAGGGTAATAAAGATCCAAACATTAACAACAACAATAATATTCCAATATCAACTGTATTTGGCTCATATGAAGTTCTTTAATTTATTTTTACCGATTTATAAAAAAAGCAGACCGGTTTTATCTAAGTCTGATTTTTTTTTTTTTTAACCAAAAAAAATGGATTATATAAAAAATTTTTTTCAATAAACTCTTGACAAATCATTTTTATTATTATATAATTTAAAATCAACATCGGTAATAAAAAAAACATCTTATTTCGTATATTTTTTTTAGGAGGGTAATATCTATGTCAGTCGCAGGAATGATAGTTGTTTTGATTCCTTGCTTGCTCGTAATTGCAATTCGAGCAGTTTGTAGATTTGTTGGTTCATTGATTTTTAATATCGTAAATATCTTCGTGGGCATAAAAAATTTGTTTGTTTTAGCAATGCACGGAGGACAATGGCAGAGATAGCCTCTTTTAATTGTTAAATTGCCGGTTGTTCTAATAATTCAAGTTATAAAATTGGTTTTAACTGCAACTCTTGGTACGTTATTTAATTTTTTTGAAAGTATAATGATGACATTTAAATTGGCAAATTTAATTATTTACGGTGACCGAACACGTCAAAAAAACATTTCAATAGTTTGCACAAATCTGTATGACAGAAATATCATAAATTATTCAAGAAACTCTAAGAAAGAATACTCATATTTAAAGGTGTTATCGAAGTTTGTGTTCGGGTTAATTGATGTATGTATAGATGAAGATAGTAATTTAAGCATATATACATTTTTTATGTCTATTATTGGCAAATTTTTGAGTTTGGGACAGAATAAGGCCGGCATTATTAATTTTAATAACCAAGCATGCAACAAATATATTGAAAAAAGATTACTCGATATCAATTATGATATCGATCATAGAATTTTGAATGGCGTCCAAAAATATAAGGAAAGCAACCAGTCAGCTATTACTGCTGCTACTATAATTGCACCGTATGAAGTTCTTTAATTTATTTTTACCGATTTATAAAAAAAGCAGATTGATTTCATATCAGTCTGCTTTTTTATTTTCTCACATAAAAAATAAATCTTACAAAATAATACAAATCAAACCGCCGTTTCCTTCGTTTATTATTTTTTGTAATGTCTCTTGTAATTTAATTTGTGCGTCTTCGGGAATATTATAAAGTTTGCTTTGCAATCCATCTTTTATTAAGTCATACATAGATTTTCCGAACATATTTAATTCCCAAATTTTATCGGGATCATTTGCCATTTGTGCTTTTAAATTATTTATTAATTCTTCGCTTTGCTGCTGACTTCCAACGATCGGCGCAATTTCTGTTTCAATATCAGCGCGAATTAAATGAATGCTTGGAGCTTTTGCTTTAAATTTCACGCCAAACTTTGTTCCGTGTTTAATTATTTCTGGACTTTCTAATTTCATTTCATCAACCGCCGGTGTTACAATTCCATAACCTTTTTGTTTGACTTCTTTAAGCGCATATTTTATTTTGTCATATTCTTTTTTCGCGCCCGACAATATTTTTATATTATCTATTAGCTCATACTCGTTTTTTATTTCTGTCCCAGTTGCCTCACTCAAAATTTTAAAATATAAATTCTCATGCAAATTAATTTCGAGACAAGCGCTCCCGTCACCCAAAATAATATTTTCTAAAAAACTTTTTTTAATAAACTCGCTTTCATTAATTTTTTTTAAACACGAATCTATCTCTCGAATTTTATTTATCTTCTCAAAACTATTTTTCATCAAACTAATCATATTTTGTTTTAGCCAATGATTTAAATCCAAACTTTCAAGCCATTTCGGAAATTTAATTTTTATTTCTCTAACCGGAAATTCATGTAAAACACTTTTTAAAATCAAATTTATATCGTCTGTTTTTAATTGTGCGCAATTAATTGCAATCACAGGAATATTATATTTTAAATTTAATTCACGTTTTAAATTTTCCGTTTGAGAATCATAAGGCTTGCTAGTATTTAAAATAATTACAAACGGCTTATTAATATTTTTCAGTTCTTTTATAATCCTTGATTCAGCTTCGATATAATTTTCGCGGCCAATATCATTTATACTTCCGTCACTTGTAATAACAATTCCAATCGTAGAATGCTCGACAATAACTTTTTTTGTTCCTGTTTCAGCAGCTTCAGCAAACGGAATTTTTTCATCTGACCACGGCGTATTTATCATTCTTGGATTTTCTCCATCCATATGACCATTTACACCCGGAATTAAATATCCGACACAATCTATCAAACGCATTTTAAAATTAATATTATCGTCCAATTTTATTTCGACAGCTTCATTTGGAATAAATTTTGGCTCGGTCGTCATAATTGTTTTTCCTGCAGCACTTTGTGGTAATTCATCTTTTGTTCTTTCTTTTATAAAATCATTTTCTATATTTGGCAAAACAAGCAAATCCATAAATCTTTTTATAAAAGTAGATTTACCTGTTCTAACCGGACCAACAACTCCAATATAAATATCTCCTTGTGTTCGCTCACTTATTTCTTTATAAATATTAAAATCCATAAAAAAAATAATCCTCCTTTTGTTCTTCATAAAAACAAATATATGAGAATTATTTTTTTATATGCCGACAATAATTTTTTTATCTCAAAAATTTATCAGCCAAAAATTATTTTTTTTCACCTAAACCTGTAATTATTATCACGTTATAATCTTCAGGAATTTCTTTATCAACTTCAATTTTTACGTTATTAAAATATTTTTTTAAGTCTTGACCCATATCTTTTTCTTTTACCATAATTCTAGTTTCATAAATTTTATTTCCCTGATAATTTCCGATATCCAAAACTTTAAAATTATTTTTCTCAAGCAAATCTTTTTTTTCTTTTGCCAATCCATCTATATTGCTTCCATTTAAAATTTGAATTTTATAAGTCTCAGCATTTTTATTTTTTTCGCTATTAGAATAAAAAATTTTATCTATAAGCTCCGCCGATTCTTTTTTATCATTTAAAAAATAAGAAATTCCATTTATCATTTTTGGTACGCCCGGCAAAGTATAAAATTCTATACTTTCAGAATCAAACTTGCTTACATATTTTATATATTTCGGTAGTTCAGTTAATTTAAAATCAGTTTTTACTTCCTCTAAAAAAGTTTTTATTAAGCTATATAAATTTTTCATTATCGTCTCTTTATTTAAAACCTGTTTAAAAAACTCTTTCATAAACTGTTGTTGCATTTCAATTCTTTGTAAATCTCCGCGTTTATAAGTCGCTCTAAAACGAACAACTCCTTCCGCCATTTTTCCGTCAATTAATTGTTTTCCTTCTGGAACTCTAATAGATAAATTTTGATACGGATCATTATAATACAAACCACCTTTTGGAATTTCCATATAAATTCCACCGACCGCATCAACTATTTTTCTAAACGCTTTTATATTTACAGCAACATAATAATCCAGTTTTATATTTAACAATTCTTCGATTTGTTTTTTTGCATAAATCGCACCATGTTCTTTTCCCGCATAAGAATGAACAGCATTTATTTTCATAATTCCTGAACTTGGCGGATGCTTTCCTAACTTTCTCAGTTCTTTTATTGTTTCTTGCGACATTTTTATATAAGTATCTCGCGGAATCGAAATAATATTTATCTTTTTTAAATCTCTGTCAAAACATCCAACTAAAATCGAATCTGATAAACATTCATTTTGATCTAAACCTAAAACTAAAAATTTTGTTTTTTTGGGTGGCAAAAGCATTCCGGTAATAAAATTACCTTTATCATTTTCAGTTTTATTTTGTGCATCACTTACTATTCCGTCTTTATTAAAATTTTCGCCTGTAAAAAAATTATAGGCAAAGACAAACGCAATAAATATCAATAAAAATATCCCAACGATTGAAAAAACTATAGAACAAAATTTTTTTATCAGGCTTTGCTTCCTTTTTTTATGTGTCAAAAATTTCCACTCCCTGAAAAATATTTAATTTAAAAAAACAACGCCATAATAGTACAATAAATTCTTTCTTAAGACAAAATAAATATGTTTAAAATTAAAATTAAATTTTGCGATAAAACCGAAGCGATTTAGATTTTATTTATTTACATATTTTTATTTGCTACTTTTCTATTTTTTGCCTGAACAAAAGAATTCTTTATCAACCGGAAATAATTTAACCAGCAAAAAATAAACGCGTTGCGTGCAAGATATGTGTTTTAGATACTGTCTACATGAAAAAAATTTAAAAGAACTACAAATACATAAAGATACA
>CAMKTI010000126.1 GCA_946415665.1 uncultured Clostridia bacterium | reverse complement strand
ACCATTCTCTATTATTTAAAGCATTCAACACATGAATTTGTAGTTTGATATCTTCACCGGTTTCTTTGATATCGGCATTAATTACTCTAGCTTTTTACATTGTAGTTTTGTAAATCTTATATCTCCATCTTATCACTTTTTTCTTTTTGCTCAACCTATTTTCTATTTTTATTTTATGTGAACGCTGCCAAATTTTTGAGATCTAAATACGTTCGTTGATAATTTTTCGCAACCAAAAAATTTATTTTGGATGGTTTTAATTTTTTATTTTGGATTGACAAAAAAAAATTATTTGATAGAATGGCCTCGGCCCAAACTGTGAATTTTGTTTCTCCAACTTAATTTATGGTTTGCGGAAAATTATCATTTTATATGGAGGAATTATTTTTATGATAAACAAGCAAGAAATTATAAGTAATTATAAGGTGAGCGAAAACGATACAGGTTCACCAGAAGTTCAAGTTGCTATATTAACTTCTAGAATAAATGCTTTGGTGGAACATTTAAAGATACACAAAAAAGATAATCATTCGCGCCGTGGTTTATTGAAAATGGTTGCAAAACGGAGAAAATTGTTATTTTATATAAAAAATAGAAGCCATGAGAAATATAATGATTTAATTTCGAAATTAGGCTTAAGAAAATAGGAGATGATATGTCAAATAAAAATTATAAAACGTTCGAGATAAAAGTTGGCGGCAGGAATTTATCTGTTGAAATCGGACGTTTCGCTGAATTTGCAAACGGGTCAGTTTTTGTAAAATATGGTTTAACAAATGTTTTAGTTACTGCAACTGCTTCACATGAACCGCGCGAAGGAATAGATTTTTTTCCATTGAGTGTTGATTATGAAGAAAGATTGTATTCGGTTGGGAAAATTCCGGGCGGTTTTATAAAACGTGAAGGACGTCCGACAGAAAAAGCAATTTTAACAGCGCGTTTAATTGACCGTCCACTCAGACCATTATTTCCCAAAGATTATCGAAATGATGTTAGTATTGTGGCGACGGTTTTATCTGTGGATCAAGATTGTTCGCCAGAATTTGCTTCGATAATTGGAGCGTCAATTGCTTTAGCAATTTCAGATATTCCGTTTTTAGAAATTGTTTCGGGCGTAAACATTGGTTTAATTAATAACGAATTTGTTTTGAATCCGAGAGCTTCGCAAAAAGAAATAAGTGATTTGAATTTAACTGTTGCTTCGACAAAAAATAAAATTATGATGATTGAAGCGGGAGCAAATCAAGTAAGCGATGATAATATGCTAAAAGCAATTTTGTTTGCTCACGAAGAAAATAAAAAAATAATAAGTTTTATTGAGAAAATAGTTTGTGAATGCGAAAAAGAAAAAAGTGATTATATAAAATTTAATGTACCAAATGATTTTTATGATTTAATAAAAAATTTAGTTACGGAAGAAAAAATGGCAGACGTAATTTTTACAGATTCAAAACTTGAGCGCGGAGCAAAACTTGAGAAATTAATTAATGATGTTAAAGAAAAATTTAATCAGGATGAAACGCTTGTAGAAAAAAATGCTGAGTGGGAAAAATTGTTACCCGAGGCGATTTTTAAATATGAAAAAGAGGTTTTGCGCAAATCGATTTTAAATGAAGGTAGACGTCCTGACGGTAGGAATTTAAATCAAATCAGGGGATTGTCGGCAGAAATAGATGTTTTATCAAGAACGCATGGCTCTGCAGTTTTTAAACGTGGGCAAACACAAGTTTTAACGGTAACAACTTTGGGATCGATGTCTGACGCGCAGGTTTTGGACGGATTAGAAATTTTGGAAGAGAATAAAAGATATATGCATCATTATAATTTTCCAAGTTTTTCTGTTGGAGAAACACGTCCATCGCGTGGACCTGGAAGACGTGAAATTGGACACGGTGCTTTAGCCGAAAGAGCTTTATTGCCGGTAATTCCATCTGAGGATGAATTTCCGTATGCAATAAGATTAGTTTCTGAAGTTTTAAGTTCAAATGGTTCGACGTCGCAAGCAAGTGTTTGTGCAAGTAGTTTGTCTTTAATGTCGGCAGGTGTGCCAATAAAAAATGCAGTAGCAGGAATTTCGATTGGATTAATTACGGATGAAACGGAAGATAAATTTGTTTTGCTAACTGATATTCAGGGCTTAGAAGATTTTTGTGGGGATATGGATTTTAAAGTTGCTGGAACCAAAAAAGGAATTACGGCAATTCAAATGGATATAAAAATTCATGGTTTAACGATTGAAATTTTGGAACAGGCATTTTTAAAAGCGCGCGAGGCACGAAATTATATATTGGATGAAATTATGAATAAATGTATATCTGCGCCAAGAAAAAAAATTAGTCAGTATGCTCCGCAAATATTAAAAATGAAAATTGATGTGGAAAAAATGGCAGATGTAATAGGTGCCAAGGGGAGAGTAATAAAAAAAATTATTGAGGATTCCGGGGTTGATAAGATTGACACAGAGGACGACGGCAGAATTTTTATTGTTTCGCCGGATTCAGAAAAAGTTGAGGCAGCGTTTAAAATGATAAAATCGATTGTAATTGAACCAGAACCAGGTCAAATTTATTCTGGGACTGTTACGCGAATAGCAAGTTTTGGTGCATTTGTTGAATTTGCATTTGAAAAAGAAGGTTTGGTGCATATTTCGAATTTAGCTTTAAAAAGGGTTAAAAACGTTGAAGATGTAGTAAAAGTTGGAGATAAAGTTTTGGTTAAGATAATAAGTATCGATGAGCAAGGCAGGATTAATTTGTCGAGAAAAGATGCATTGCTTGACCAAAATAAAAAGATAAATTAGTTTTTATTGGTTATAAAAAAATATCGGGTTTACGCTCGATATTTTTTTTTTATTAAATCTTGAGCATAATTATTATTTAAAACTTGCTAATTTTAGAGTTTAATACATATCGCCAAAAAGAATTTTTTTTTAATATTAACATGGAGTTAATAGCTGATATTCATGTATCTTTTTAATTATTTACCTATAAATAAATCTGTTTTTGAAATTTATTTGCTTTGATGTTTTGTCAAAATTTTTTATAAGAGAGAACCAAAAAATATTTTTTGAAAAAAATTATATTTAACCTGCATTTTATAAAAATTAGTATTAAAAAGTATTCCGGGATACGAATATTTTGATGGAGTGAAAAATGTGGCGGTAACAAGTAGTGTTAAAGCGACAAAGTTCCAAATTAAATATGCTAATAACAATGGAACTTATACGTTTGCTAATATAAAAAATTCAGGCGTTACGGATGCTAATATTTTGGCTACAGCACAAGCTTTTGTTTCGATACAAGAGTATGACGCCGATAAAATTTTCAAGTTAGTAGATAGCACAATATCAGATGAAGAATAATAGTTTTAAAAAAAGGAGTTTGGATATATGAATAAAAATTATTATGAGTTTATTTTTATAAGTGACCAAGGCAAAAATATAACATTAAGAATAACAAATGCAAAAACGGTTACGGATGCAAACAAATTTGTAGAAGATATGAATGCCATAATCAACATGGATATTATCGAGACATCTAAAGGCAAACCGATTGCAAAAAGATTGGTAAAATATATCAGACCTCAAGTTGTTGATATCGAAGTCACGACAGTAGCTTAAAAAATAATTTTATAGGAGATGAAAAAATGGTAAATGCTGTTTTGGTAGATACAAAATTAACATTAAAATTTGCTGATCAAAATTATTATAATAGTGATATAAATAATCTTGCTACAGATCAAAAAATTTATAGTTTTGTCGGCGTTTTGACAAGATATTTTTTAACGGCAGTGTTAGAAATCCAAAAAACTCAAAAATACGAACTAGTAATGAGTGAATAAATTAAAAACGGAGGGCAAACATGAGTTATTTTAAGATTGTGTATAAAACAACACAAAACGAACTTTATGAATTAATTATTCAAAATGCTTTTGCTTTTGTTGCAAATGTAGAAAATATAGCTTTGGTTAATACGGCAGCAAATAATATTTTAACTGCAAATGCTATTGATACAGGAAAAGGTGACTTGGCTTCAGTAGATTCGATAACTTATCACACAGATAATACTATGGTTTTTGACGTTTCAGATTTTTGATTACGCTTTTTAAAAAAAATTTTAGATGTGAAGTCACACGAAAAAGGCTCAAATGAATGGGCCTTTTTTTGTACTTTATTGTCACTAAAAAAATAAAAATAATATTTTTGAGAACATGATTTTAAATTTAGTATGTTATATTACATAGATAAAAATATTTATGCGCATATAAAGGAAAAAATAAATAACCCGTAATTTTTGTTATATCTTGTTTTTGCATATAAATTTTTTTGTCACGTAAAAAAAATAATTTTTGTTGTCGAGATTGTATTTTTTATGTTAGAATAATCTTGCAACAAAAAAATATTTTTAAAAAGGGTGATTTATTTTGAGTTTCAATCCTGAGATCGTTGGGACATTGGCTAATATTCTAGTCATTGCCGCTTTTGCTGTACAAGGAGAAAGAAAAATCCGGACAATTAGTATCGTTGGTTCGGCGATAAGTGCGGTTTATAATTTTTTGGTTCACTCGACTAATTTTTTTATTTTGAGTTGCTTGATTATATGTATACATGTTTATAAGTTAATGTTTTCTAAGATAGATTAAAAAATTTATTTGGACAAGCAGTAAATGTGTTAAAAAAATAAAATGTGGGAGAGAAAAATTTTGTTTGAACAAATTTTAAGTGTGCTTGCAGATATGACAAGCGGGGTTCAAATTCTTTCGTTTATAGCAACACTTTTAATTTTAAGTTCGTTTTTGTGCCGTGGCGAAAGAAATATAAGACTTGTAAATGCAATCGGTTCGATTTTTGCGATAATTTACAGTCCATTGCCAAATCCTCCACAATGGAGTAATTTAATTCTAAATGTAATTTTGTTAGGATTAAATGGCTATTATTTGTTGAAAGGAAAAAAGCAACAAGTACAGAGTTAAGAGTAAAAAATAAAAAGGTCGATCAAATAACAATATCATCAAGTTAAGATTGCGAGTGTGATTGGCTAAGCGAAACAGCAGGGAAG
>CAMKTI010000125.1 GCA_946415665.1 uncultured Clostridia bacterium | reverse complement strand
CTTATCACTTTTTCTCTTTGCTCAATATATTTTTATTTTATGTGAACGCTACCTAGTTTTCTTATTTCAGGGTCACAGTAAAAACTTCCAGGAGACAAACGAAAAGCCACTGGACATGAAGATGTACAATATAAATATAGGTGTAAATTCGTTGTTAGCCTTCTTTTGAACATCTGATGTTTTGTTTCTGATTATTTTCATTCTTGTTTGCATCTGGACTCACCTTGATGCTCGTACTATCAATAAAGAATATATAATCCTCTTCATTAAGCAGTTTTTGCTTTTTCATAGCTGCTAAAATTTTGGTAATCGTACCGTTCTTCGACCATCTACTAAATCTCATATAAATCGTGTGCCAGTTTCCATATTTTTTTGGCAATGTTCTCCATTTATAACCATTTTTTATTATGTAAAACATTACATATGACAATATAAAATAAAACTTCGTTACACCTTGTTCACTAAAATTACTCAATTCTATTTTTATTTTTGTTACAACCAATCGACTTCGGATTTTTTATTTCATTTTCTTCGGTTTCTTTGCGACAACTTAAACACAGCATAACACACGATAATATTTTTTTTGGTCCTGGCAAAAATTTATATTTATATCTATAATCTAAAATCGCAAAAACAATAAGCAGTGTAATCGGAATCGGAGCGTAAAGCCAACCCCAAAATAAACCAACACCAACTGAAATCAAACCGAAAAAAATTGTTTTACCGCTGTGGTCCCGAAAAAAAACTTTTATCAAACCAACTTTAGCTTTGGAAATATATTTATATTCTCGCCATTCTTGGGAATTATTTATCTGTTTTTCTAGTGTAATTTCAGCGTCAACCGATTTCCATTCATTTAAGCCTTTCTTTGTAATACGATGAGACAAAACCATATTATTTTGTTCATCTTTGTGTAAGTAAAATACGGATCTGTCAGTTTTATATCTAAACTCTTCCTCATTACTTTGATCGCCAACATTAAGTTTAAAATCTCCAGTTGTAATAACAAATCGCAAATTAAGTATATCTTCCATATCACCATCACAACAATTTTTTGTTTCAAAATTGTTATTTAACGCCTTTGATAATGGATACGGCTTTTGAAGCAAAAAATAATTAGAACCAAGAGAAGATTGTGCAAATACATAAACCTTTGGCTCAGCATCTGTATTTTTATTTTTATCTAAATTTTCACCCTGATTTATATTATCAATATTAAATTTAGTATCTTCTAAAATAATTTGTTTAAATTTATCGCCGGTAATATTGATTTTAGAACAATCATTAAAACGCATTAAAAAACTGTCTTGTTTTGAAGAATCTGGTTCATCATAGATAAATGAAATGCCAGATTTTTTCCATTGTTTTTGTGAGTCATTGTACTCTATAATTTTCCCATCTTGAAATTCATACCAACCAACCTCTTCTTTATTTTCAGGCGTTGCGCTTTTTGCTTCCTCTTCATCCATTTTTTTATCTACAAGACAAAACCGTACTTTTCTTCTTTCATGACAATTGTAATTCATATACAAAGCCCCATAATCATTTTTTTTAATTTGCGGATCATGATTTTTATCTAGATTCCACATGCCTGGCTTATCGTATCGCTGGTGTGTATAAAAATAACAATAATAATCACCATCACCATCTTCGTTTTTATTTTTTAAACCAAAATCTTTCCATTTGATACAAATACGCCTGGATCCGCTAGACAATTTATTATTAAGCAACGATTTTTCTTTGTCATTGTTTAATTCCATATTTAAAATCCCCCACCAAATTTATTTTTATTTCAAAGCTTAACCTGTATTTTATCACGAAAAAAATTAACTGTCAATACATTTTTTGTTTTTGTTTAATTCTCTCAAAAAATTTAGCTTTAAAGTCTATTCTATATAAAAAAAAAAGAATTGCTTTTGACGCAATCCGTTTTTAACTTTCTGACATAACTGGCTCAGTTTCCATGATATTAATATTTTCTTTTTCCTCATTGTTTTGCTCGACAGTTTTATTTTCAATAGTTTGCTGTATTTCAACCTCTTCAGAATTTTTTGTTTCTGTACTTTCAGTTATTTTTACTTCAGATTCTTTTTTTTCACTTGAAGGATCCGTTTTTTCAATTTCTTTTTCTTTTGTTTCAGACTCTTCCATATTAGATTCATGTTCTTTTTTTTCAGAGTTATCGTTTTGTCTAACTCCTTGGTGTATCACGCAAAATTTTTTTGGCTGCGTATTATCAAAAAATAATTCGCTCGACATACATCCAAATGATTTACAAGCATCTGTAGCCAAAGCACCGCTTTTTTTGCAAATGTTTGCTCCAACCAAACCATTTGGCTTATCAAAATTTTTTTCTTTTAATCCAAGTGTCTCATGAATTTCTTCCATAACCGTACTCCATAATTTCAAATGATATCCGCGGTCTTCTTTCATTGTTTTCGGATGATCAAATCCTAACCAAATTCCTGCAACATAATACGGCGTATAACCTACAAACATTAAATCTTTTGTATCATTTGTCGTTCCAGTTTTTCCTGCGATACAAACTTTTGATTTTTTAAATTTTGCTTTTGTTCCAGTCCCACTTTTTACAACATCTTGCATCATATCTGTCAAAATATATGCAGATTGCTCCTCTAAAACTTTTCGTGGCGCAACTTTATTTTCCAATAACAAATTATTATCGTGATCCAAAACACTTTTATAAAATACTGGCTTATTATGTTTTCCTAAATTTGCAATCGTTCCAAACGCAGCCGTTGCTTCAATTTGATTTATTCCATGAGTTAAACCTCCTAAAGCTGTCGCGGCAACTTTATCGCTATAAATTTTCCCGTTTATATTTTCTTTTTCCACCAACGTCGTAAAACCAAATTTCAATAAATAATCAAAGCAATTCGCAACTCCTGTGTTTATCATATTTTTTACTGCTACGATATTCATCGATAATTTAATTGCATCACGAATCGTTGAAGGACCACGATAATTTTTATAATAATTTTTTGGGCTATAACCATCACTTGTTGTAAAAGGTGCATCATCAATAATTGTTGCTGCCGTTGCTTTTTTTAAATCTATTGCTGGAGCAAAGGAAGCTAAAATTTTAAAAACGGAACCGGGTTGACGTTCTGAATCAATCGCGCGATTTAATTCGAAATCTAAATTTTTTTCGCCTCGCCCGCCACGAATTGCTCTGACCTCTCCAGTTTTATAATCAATAATAATCATTGCGGATTGCGGTTGCGGGACAATTACTGTTTTTTCTGCCAAAACTTCATCATTTGCTCCAAGTAAATTATTTTTTTCTTGCGCAATAAAATTATTAATCTGATTTTGATTTTTATTTTTCAAAACCGTCCGCTTTTCAAAATTCTTTGTTTCGCCAGTATTTTTATTTGCAGTCGTTAAATAATATATAATGTCAAACTCATTATCAGCTTTTGGAAAAAAATTATCGTTTTTAAAATGTTTGTCCATTATGTTTTGCATTCTTGTGTCAATCGTCGAATAAATTTTTAATCCGCCATTATAAATTAAATCTATGGCTTCGCTTTTGGACAAATTTTTTTGTTCTTGTAAATCGCGTGTAACATCCTGAATTAACTTATCAACAAAATAACTATGACAAGTTTTTTTTTCACTCTTTTCTTTTTTGGTCTGAGAGATTTTTAAATAAACATCTTCTTGTTTTGCATTTTCATATTCTTCTTGAGTTATAAAATTCAAATCCAACATTTTTTTTAACACGACATTTTTTCGCGTTTTATTATTTTCAGGATTTTTATCTGGTGCATAATAAGCAGGAGATTTTGTAATTGCAGCAATAACTGCACACTCTGCTAAATCTAAATCTTTTACGTCTTTATTAAAATAATAATTTGCTGCCGTTTTTACACCGTTTAAACCGTGATACAAATAAATCGCATTTAAATAAACTTCGAGTATATGATCCTTTGCACTTTTTTTGCTGCCAAATTCTTTTATCAAGTCTTTTTCAAGTTTTATAGCAAGATATTGCTCTTTTATTTTTGTTTTTATGCTGTTATGAGAAACTTTTGTAATCGTATTTTTTATTAATTGTTGAGTGATTGTGCTTGCGCCTTGAACTTTATTTTTTGTTATTTTAGTTATTATCGCACGAAAAATACCTTTTGGATCGACGCCATTATGTTCATAAAATCTCTCGTCTTCAATTGCAATAAATGCGTGCTGTAAATTTTTTGGTATGTTATTGAGCGTTACATATTCTCTATTTTCAGTTCCATTAATTTTATCGTATTCATTATAATTTATATCGTAAATTGTTGACGTATAAATATTTGGCATGATATTTATATTTTTAATTTGACCGGGACTTTCTTGTATTCCCATATAAATTCCAAATGATATTCCAGTTGCAATAAAAAAAATAATGCACAGCAAAAAAATAAATAGCTTAAAAAATCTTTTTCGTTTTCGACGGCGTTTTGTTTTTTTTTGTCGTCGTATTTTCTCAAGATCATCTAAAGTCATATTCGTAATTTTTTTTTCTCGCATAAATTTCACTCCTGATATTTAAATAAAATTATAACATAAAATTTAATTTTGTCTGGGCAAGAAAAATTTTAAAAGAGTAGAAATTAAATTTGAAAAAAAGTTTTTTTTTAAGTAGAATGGTTTGGTTGTGGAAAAAAATAAAAATTGGAGGGATGAAATTATGTCTATATGTCCAAAGTATAGAGTCTCAAAAGCTCGTGGAAGAAAAAGAAGATTTGCTAGTTGGATATCAAAAGTAAAATTACCAAAGTTAGTCAAATGTAAAAAATGCGGGGCATATGCATTGGCACACAAAGTTTGTCGCGCGTGTGGAAATTATAATGGGCGATTAATCATCGAAAAAAAATTAAAGAATGTCGAATAAAAAATTATTTTCAATAAAACATTCGGTTTGAATATAAAAAAGAGCCGGATGTTTTATTTTTTTTATTAAAAATTTGATTTTGCCTTGAAAAAAGGATTTTTTTTTGCGTATTCAATTTTATTTTGGTATAAGAGTAAGGCTTTTGTCTTACTTTTTTTGTTAGATAGTGCCTACACGAAAAAGATTTAAAAAAATGACAAGTACAT
>CAMKTI010000124.1 GCA_946415665.1 uncultured Clostridia bacterium | reverse complement strand
AAAATTATTCTCTTTAAAAAAATTTTGTTTGCTACTCGACAAACAAAAAGTTTTTCTTGGCCATGAATAGTGAGTTTTGATTTTTAGCAATAAAGTCGATCTTATAAAAATTTTTTTTGATTGACAAGCGATAATTTGGGCTTACTCGTGACAAAAGATAGATAAAATGACGTCGGATTAAATGCTGCACTTCTTGTTTATCATTTATTGCTTTATTACTTTGTTTAATTTTTTCCGCCTTTGTCTACACTCTCTAGATGAAAGGCGTTTTTTGTAGCAAAAAAAATTTACATAATAAATGACCAAATCAATATCAAAAAAATAAATCAAACTAAAATCTATTTTTCTTTTAAAACTTTTTTCTAACGCCGACCGATAAATTTTTAATTGCAATCTATATTCATCAATCAAATTATTTATCTTCTATGTCTTAAAATTAAATTGGTTTTTTATCGATTAAAAAAAAAGTACTTGACAGATATTATTTTTTGTTTTAAAATCAATCCTGATAGTAATTATTAAGGAGGTGTTTGTATTGCAAGAACTGGATAATGTTGAGTTTGTTAACTTTATAATAAAGAATCATCCATATCAAAGTGATTTTAATGGTGATATACAACAGATTCAACCATACTTAAATAATAAATTTAAAAAAAAATTATCAACAACTAAAGATGTTCTCAATTTTATGCTAGACAATCTTGGGTACGAGATTGAAATTCCAGATAGCAACATAAAATTCACTTGTTATGATTACTTTAAGAAGTGGTTAAATCAGATTGAACAACAAAATAAAAATATAGGTTTTGACACAACGGATATTTTGATCGCAATCCTTGCTTTTACTGGTACAGGAATCTCGTGGATAATTTGGGGTTTACAAAAACATTCCCAATTTTCAGAATTTCATATTGGCACCGGCATAATTAATATTTTTATTTTTATCCTTTTTATTGCTTCATTATATTTTAGTTGGGTTCTGGCTGTTCAAATAATACTCGGAATTTTATTTGCTTTACTTGCAATAGTCACAGCCTTGATGGCCATTTCTAATTTATTTAACAATAGGGACAATGCTAAATTTAATTCGCAATTAATGCAAGATCGCATAGCAGATATGAGAAAATATCTTGACAAAATCAAATTAAAATCAGAACAAGATAAAAATAATGAATCAGACAAAGAAAATGAAAAAATTGAAAACAACTTGGGGCTCTTCTCCTGCTTACACTCCTTATTGGTTAACACAGGTAATAATTTTCCGAATCAACAAAAAATCGTAAATGAAAATGATAAGAAAAACCAATAAGACGCCTTTCTTAGATGGAAGGCGTTTTTTGCTACAAAAAATTACATATAAACAACCAAATCAATATCAAAAAAATAAATCAAACTTACATCTATCTTCCTTTTAAAACTTTTTTCCAACGCTGATCTATAAATTTTTAATTGCAATCTATATTCATCAATCAAATTATTTATCTTTTCCATATCCTTTATCTTATTCGTCTTATAATCAAGCAAATATAATTTTTTTTCGTACTCAAAAAAACAATCTATAACCCCATGAATCAAACTTTTATCTAAATTATTTTTTCCGTCATCAAACTCATAAACAAACGGCAATTCCCTTTTTAAAAAACTAGCATTTTTAATCTTATAAAACAAATCACTCACCAAAAATTTTTTAAGTTTAAAAACATCAATCATTTTCTTTTCATCACTATCAATAATATTTTTCTTCACCAATTTATCCAAAAAAATATTTATCTCATTAAAATCCGCCGCCAAATTTAAATCCAAATTTCTTAAAACACTATGCACCGCCGTCCCTTTTCTCATCCCCAAAATATTTTTCTTTCCCTTTAAAAATTCTGGTTCATCAAAAACATATTCTTCATCATCATTTTTTTTTAATTCCGCGATACTTACTTTCGACTTCACAAAAATATCATATTCATAATCCAAAAATAATTCCTGTTTTATTTTTTTATCACAATCAATTTCCGGCACAGGCAAAATTTTTTTTTCTCCAGCAAAATTTTTTTCTCCCACAAAATTTTCGCTTTCATCTATCACATTAAAATCAAATTTTTTTTCCAAATCACAATTTAAAAGCCAATCCAAAAAATTTCTTGCGTGCTTATACCAATATTTATTTCCGCCAAACAAATTCTTTTTATATTTTTTTATACTACCCGTCAAAATTAATTTTTCTTTTGCGCGCGTCATCGCCACATATAATAATCTCATTTCCTCTTCAAGTTTTTTTTTCTTCAATTTAAATTCAATTGCATTTCTTGCAATCGTATTTATTTTTGTCCGCCTATTTATATCAACAAATTTATTTCCCAAACCAAATTCTTTATCCAACAAAATTTCCTCTTTCAAATCTTTAAAATTAAAATCACATCCTAAAAAACTAAAAAAAACTATTTTAAATTCCAAACCTTTACTTTTATGCACCGTAAAAATTTTTACACTATTTTTATTTTCCGCCTCAGCATTTATATTTATTTTCATTTCCTCAAGTTTCTCAAGATATCTTATAAAATTAAAAAGCCCTTTATAATTACTTTTTTCATAATCCTTCGCGATACAAATAAATCTAATTATATTTTTTTGCGCCTGCTTATTATTTATATCCGCCAAATAAAAAAAATCTGTCAAATCTAAAATTCTATAAATCAAATTACTTATATCCAAAAAATTTTTTTCATGCCGCAAAATTTCTAAATCACTTTTAAATTTCTTTAGCCCATCATATTTTTTTACGCACTCATAAAAATTTTTATCCAAGTCCATCTCTCTTATTTTTAACAATTCATTATCACTCAAATTATAAATTTCAGATCTCAAAATCGAAACCAATGCAATATCATTTAACGGGTTATCAATTATTTTTAAATAACTTATCAAAATAATTATTTCTGGCAGCTCAAAAAAATTTACATCGCTTTCTGTTTCAACATTAATTTTATTCTCTAAAAATATTTCTTTAATCAATTTTAAATTTGCACGCGACCGAATTAAAACTGCGATATCCGAAAATTTTTGGCACACATTATTTTTCAACAACAATTTTATTTTTTTACAAATAAATCTCGCTTCACATTTTATTTTTTCTTCCTGCTCATTTTCATTCACTATCAAATAAAATTCATTTTTTTTATCAAAATCATTATTTTCATCACATATTTTTTTTTGCTCAACATAATTTATTCCGCCAAATTTTTTTGTCATCAGCTTTAAAAATATAAAATTAACACCATCAATAATTTCTTTTTTACTTCTAAAATTATGATTCAAATCTATTTTTAAATTCCCATTCCCTTTTTCATACAAATTATATTTACTCACAAATAATTCTGGCGACGAATTTCTAAAACCATAAATACTTTGCTTAATATCTCCGACAAAAAATCTTGACTCACACGAAATTAAATTTAAAATTTTTTCCTGCACATCATTTATATCCTGATATTCATCCGTCAAAATCTCATAAAAATCATTTTTAACTTCCTTTTTTTTGCTCGACAAAATTTTTATTGCCAGCTCTTCCAAATCATCAAAAGACAAAACATTTAATTCCAACTTTTTTTTCTGCAACTCATTTTTAAAATCTAAAACAACATTAATCAATTCACTCATAATCTTATGCGAATTACAAATATCATCCAGAATAAAATCTTCTTTATCAAAAAAAATTTTTTCCTTCAGCCTCTTAAACAAATCTTTTATTTCATTGCGATTTTTTTTTGCCTGCCCTATCAAATCCAAATCAATATTTTCCCGCTCAATCATTTTTTGTCTATAACCAAAAAGCTTTTCAAACTCATACGCATCCAGCTTTTTTTTTACGTCATCAAATTTAAAGTCCAAATTTAAATTTTTTTCCAGCTCATCAAAAAAAATTCTTTCTTTATCAAAAACATCAAAATATTTCTCCGGACCAAATTCAGTTTGACAAATCAAAATATTTTCTTCGCACAAATCTTTTATTTCCAAAATTATTTCTTTCAACTCACAAAAAATTTCTGGCCACCATAAACTTTTTTTAATACCATTTTTTTTTTCAACAACAAAATTCTCGCTACATTTTTTAAGCCATAATTTGCTATCACAAATACTTCGCGAAAAATCATAAATCTTTAAAATTAATTTTTTCAATTCATCGCTTTTAGCTTTTTTGTTATAAGCCATTGCCAACTCAAAAAATTTTTTTTCACCGCTCGCATATTTTTTTTCCAGCACTTCATTCAAAACATCCGATTTTATTAGTTCAATTTCATTATCTTCAGCAATTTTAAATTCCGGGTCGATATCAACCAAATAAAAATATTTTTTTATCAACTTAAAACAAAACGCATGTAACGTCGAAATATTTGCCGTGTCTAACAAAATAATTTGATGCTTAATATTTTCATTTTTATTTTTTATCAAACGCAACTCATGCGCGATTTTTTTTTTTATTTGCCAAGCTGCAGCTTCAGTAAAAGTCACCGCTAAAATTTTATTTATCGGGATCGGCTTTTTTTTATCCGTAATTAATTTTATTATTCGTTCAACCAAAACCGATGTTTTTCCGGAACCAGCCGATGCCGAAACCAAAATATTTTTTTCGCGCGAATTTATTGCCAGTTTTTGTTCCTCCGTAAAATCAATCAAATTTTTTTCATCTCCATTTTTCCTCGCCAAAAATTTTAATAACTTATTTATTACACATGAAAAATATTATTAAAAATTTCTTTTGGCACAAAAAAAATCCCTGAAAATAAAATTTACTTTCAAGGATAAAAAATTAATATCAAACAAAACACACAATCAAATTAAACTATGTTTCATTTTTATAAATGACGATCTTTGCCTAAATCCGCTTTTTCCACTGATAAATTTATTTTAACGTCATTATTTTTTTCTGTTATTTTTTCTGGTACAACATCCAAATCTTGATTTAAACCTAAATCCGTAGGCAAATCTTCGGGTGTTCCATAACCATTAACTATCTTTCTACGCTCTTCCAATTTATTTACACAAACTGATTTTACAGTAAATCCAGCGCCGGTTAGTAATGCTCCAGGAATAAGTAAACTTGAATCGAGCGGACTTAAAGCTAACATTGTCATTCCAAGATAACTCGAAATTGTGC
>CAMKTI010000123.1 GCA_946415665.1 uncultured Clostridia bacterium | reverse complement strand
TCGTATATTAATTTTTGATTGATAAATTAAATTTGGTTGAAAAATTTTTGTGTGTGTTATGACAAATAAAATTAATTTTGGAGGATGATTTTTAAATGGCAGAAAGAAATAGTGCTGAAAATAAAATATCGGGAGAAGAGTGTATGCAAGCTTTGGTCAATACTATAAATAGAAATATGAAATTTAAATTTAGCGGATACAAAGATGGTAGCAAGGATTTAATTTCTGAGGCTACACGTTTTATAAATTGGCCACATTATAGTGTTTGTTTGTCTAGTTATAAAGATGACTTCGAAAACGAATTATGTTGTGTTCTTAAATATAAATTAGGAAAACTGAAAATAAAGGATTTCGAGGAATTAAAAAGCTTAATGTCGGAAATACATGGTGAAAAATCGTACTATGATAGGATTAAACAAAAACGAGAACAAGTCGATCAGATGTTAAAAGAATTAACAAAAAAACTGAGAGATATTGGTGGAATATTGGATAATTTGCAACTGCGCCATCAAGAATTAGATGTATGGGATGTAGAATTAAAAAAACAAGAGATATTAGACTTGGTAAAACAAAAAATTGGTTATAGTGATAGTGATGTAGAAAAAGAGTTAAGTAACATGATGAATAAAATTCTTGAATTCAAGCATGATGTAGTGGACGACTACATGATAACTAGAATTTATACTCGTATGCTGTTCGGCTCAGGATATCAATCAAGAAAGAGCATGGAAGAATTAAAAAAGTTTGGGATAGTGGATGATACTCATCCGTTGCCGGTGGATTATCCGCTAATTGAAAATGGAATAATAAATACTATGGATAAATTACTTGATATATTGTCACTGTTTTATAATAATAAGATATATTTATGTTTGGATTTTTACGAATTTAGAGAAGCCCTTATAGAACGTATAGTTGGTAAAGAAAAATTGATTGAGATAATTGCGAGTGCAAATGATGGGCAATTGAAAAAGCTGGCGGATTTAGAAGCTAGCATGTCAAAAGATTACCGTGAATATGATTCGATGTTACAAGTTTTTTTAGCCTCAAGCCAAGATTCCGATAAAATTCAACGTGTTTTGAATGTTGTTTTAGAACATGAAAATTTAACAGCGGATGTGGCTGATGATTTTAGAACAAATATGTCGAAAGAGTTTGATGTGAAAGAAAACTTTTATAATAACAATATACAGATTAGCGTTGATAGTTTTGAGCGTTTACTAAATGCTAAATATAAAAGCCAAAAAGAAAAAATTTTTTATTTGACTGATGACGACTTAAACGAGTTGTTGGAACTATTGGAAGGCGGAGTTAAATGTTGTTCTGAAGATATAAATAAGAATAATAAAAAGGTTGATCTAAAAAAAATTTTTGATGGAGTACAGATTAAATTAGGTACATTTTTGCTTGAGGAATACTATTTATCGAAATTTATTAATTTTGTTTTCGCAAATATTAATAAAATAAAGTTAGATGGTCGACTGATGCATTTTATTTGTTCCTCGTTTCTTACGTCTTATGATAGAAAAATCATAAAAAACAAAAGATTTGGTGTAGTAATCGGTGCTATTCTGAAAGAACAAAATTTCGAATATGAAGATGGCACAAATATGTTGCAGGGGTTTAAACAGCGTTGTACAGAATTTGGAATAAGTGCTTCTTGCGACCAAGATAGTATTTTTCTTGTTGGGGAAAAATTGTATTTAGTAGATAAAGATGTTGGCATTAACCAATTCAATAACGTAGAAGAATTTTTTGAATATGTATTTTCAAATGTCAACACACCAGAAGGTAAATGTTATTTTAATTTATTAATGCGACTCACAAATGATGAAAATAATATTTTTGTGGCTGAAGAAAAATTATATCTAGTAGATAAAGATGATGGAATTCTGCAATTTGATAGCCTTGATAATTTTGTTGAGTATGTATATTTAAATATCAATACAGAAAAGGGTAAGCATTATACCAACTATTTATCAAAATTTTTCGATTATAATTTTAATAGATATGCAAATAGTAAGTGGGACACACATATTGAGGCAAAAATTAATGATGATTGTTGTATGGTTTCTAATGTTTATGTAAGTTCGCTTGATTATTATCATTTGTCCTTGATATCAAAAATTCTTGAAAGTCAAGGCGAGACTGGATCATTATCAGATAAATTTGAAAATGCACATTCAGAGTGGAATAGGTGGAATGGTTTTGATAGTTTTTGTTTTAAGTTTTATATGTACGTTATTTTCCCTTTGATCAAGCGGTTCCAAAGTCAACCTCCTCAACCTAAAATTATAAATATCGATAAAGTGCTACAATCAAAAGAAATCAATGGAAATGAAATTTCTATGGTTCCAGAATCAGAAATTTCAGCAAATCAAACTGAGTTGCAAAGAAAGAAAATGGGTGATTAAATAAAATACAGTGTTGTAAACGAAAAATAAAAAGTCACTCATAAGTTATATGGGTGATTTTTTTTTATGCGAAAATTTATTGTGTTTATAGGCGAGATTTTTTTTATCGCGTGTTTGCAATCAGTGGCAGAAGTTTTTATGAATATAAATGAAAAATCTTATCAAGCGAAAATTTTAAATATGGCGTGTTTCTGCGGAAGTTTATATTTGCTTTTAAAATATGTTTTTGATAATATTATTAAAGATTTAATTTCGTATATTAATTTTTAATCGAAAAATTGAATTTGGTTGAAATTTTTTTGTGTGTTATAATTTATGATGAAATTAATTTTGGATGATGATTTTTAAATGGAAGAGCAAAACAGAAATAAAAGTAAGATGTCGAGAGGAAAATGTATGCAAATTTTGGTATCTACTATAGATATAAATATGAAATTTAAAATTCTCGGATATAAAAGCGGTAGCAAGGATTTAGTTTTTTGAAGCTACGCGTTCTGCAATATATGGAGGTGATGATGCCCTGCGTTTTGATTTATGTGGTTACAATTATATGGTCGAAAACCAATTATGTTGTTTTATTAAACATAAATTAGGAAAACCCAAAATAAAGAATTTTCAAGAATTAAAGAAATTAATGTCGGAAATACATGGTAAAGAAAAGCACTATAATAAAATTAGACAAAAATCAAAAGACATCGATGAGATATTAAAAAAATTAACGGAAAAGCTAAGAAATATTGGCGGAGTATTGGATAACTTTCAACTGATGGACGGAAAGTTACGTATAGGCGATATAGAATCTAAAAAACAAGAGATATTAAATTTAGTAGAGCAAAAAAATGGCTATGGTTATGTAAAAAAAAAAATTAAGTGACATGATGGATGAAATTCTTAGATTATATCGTGATGTAACATACGATCGGATGATAACTAGAATTTATAGTTGTATGCTGTTAAAATCGGGAGAATATGAACCAGCATATAGCATGGAAGAATTAAAAAAGTTTGGTATAGTGCATGATACGCACCAGTTGCCAAAGGATTATCCATTAATTGAAAGTGAAGTAATAAATACTATGGATGAATTACTTGATATATTGTCAATATTTAATGACAACAAGATATATTTGTGTTTAGATTCTTACGAATTTAGAGAAGCGCTTATGGAACGTGTAGTTGGTAAACAAAAATTGGTTGAGATAATTGAAAGTGCAAATGACGAACAATTGAAAAAGTTAGCAATCTTAGAAGCGAAAATGTCAAAAGATGACTGTAGGCATCGTTCGATGTTGACAATTTTTTTGGCCTCAAGCCACGATTCCAATAAAATCAAACGTGTTTTGAACGTTGTTTTAAAACATGAAAATTTAAAGGCGGATGTGGTTGAGGATTTTAGAGGATACGGGTTGAAAAAGGTGCACAAAAACTTTTATAATAACAATATACAGATTAGTGTTGATAGTTTTGAACGTTTGCTAAATGCTAAATACAAAGATGAAACTTTTTATTGGTCTAATGACGACTTGCATGAGTTATTGGAACTATTGAAAGGTGGAGTTAAATGTTGTTCTGAGGATATAAAGAAAAATAAGAAAAAAATTGATCTGCGTTGCATTCTTGAGAAAGGAAAGATTAAAGTAGGTGAATTTCCGTCTATACCTTCTGTAGGCGTTGTATCAGAGCTTGTTAATTTTGTGTTCACAAATATTAACGAGATACAATTAAATCGTCAATTTATGGTTCTTGTGTATCATTCGTTTCTTGCTTACTATGAGCATGGATACATCAACAACAAAAGGTTGGGCATAGTAATTGCTACTATTCTACAAAAAAACAATTTCGTATATAACAATGTTTCTACGATGTATCAAGATTTTGAAGCGGAATGTAAAAAATATGGAATAGATACTGCCTGCGACCGAGATGATATTTTTTTGGTTGAGAGAAAATTATATTTGGTAGAGAAAAGTATTGGAGTTGTTCAATTCAATAATGTAGAAGATTTTTTTGAGTATGTATGTTCAAATACCAACACACAGGAAGGTAAACTCTGTTTCGATTTATTAATACGATTCACCAATGGCGAAAATAATATTTATTTGGCTGACGAAGAATTATATTTAGTAGGAAAAGATGTTGGGATTGTTACATTTGATAGCTTGGATAATTTTCTTGAGTCTACGTGTTCGAATATCAACACGGAGGAAGGTAAGCGTTATGCTCAAGATTTAGCAAACCTTTTTGATTATAATTATTCTAGATATATAAATAATATGTCTAGGGGAACTATTATGTATAGGATACCTATTGGGTCAAAAATTAATGATGATTGTTGTATGGTTTCTAATTTTAACATAGACTCGATTGGTTTTTATAGTCTTTGCTTGATATCAAAAATTCTTGAAAGTCAAAATATTAGTGAATCATTATTAAATAAATTGGAAAATATGCCTTCACAGTGGGATTGTTTTAATAGTTTTTGCTTTAAATTTTTATATGTACATTGCTTTTCCTTTGAAAAGGTTGTTCCGAGGCTCACCTCGTCAACCTAAAATTATAAAAGATAATGAAATAACACAATCGAAAGAAGTCAATGAAAATGAAATTTCTGCGGTCCCAAAATCAGAAATTAAAACAGCTCAAAATCAGTTGTTAGAGCAATCATTTAATTAAATAAAATACAACCTTAGAAGCGAAAGATAAAAAGCCGCGCATAAATTATATGGGTGACTTTTTTTTATGCGAAAATTTATTGTGTTGATAGGTGAGATTTTTTTTATCGCGTG
>CAMKTI010000122.1 GCA_946415665.1 uncultured Clostridia bacterium | reverse complement strand
TCGTTGTTGATGTCGTTGTTGATATCGTTGTCTTTTTCTTTTTCGTTGTTGATGTTTATATGGCTACTGTCTTTGTTTGGCAGTTCGCCGTAATTGAAGTAAGTTTTTAGGTCCCCGATTAAGCTATTTCCTTTTGTTATTGGATCTCCTCCTTCTGAATGTGCGTCATCAAATGAGTTATCTGATAAATTTATTGCGGATAATATAGAAAGATTATTGTTACCAACAGTGAAAGAATTATCTAAAGAGTTATTTTCGTCAATCTCTTCTTCTTCTACTTTATTTTCTCCATTTTCTATTTCTTCTTTCTTTTCAATGTTGTTGTTGTTGTTGATCTCATTTCCTTTTTTGTCGTTTTCTTTGTTGTTGATGACATTGTTTTTTTCTTTTCCTTTGTAGTCGTTGTTGATGTCGTTGCCTTTCTTTTCGATGATGTTGATGTTGATATTGTTGTTGTTTTTGTTGTTTCCTGCGGAATTAAACATCTCATCGTTCTTTTCGTTGTCGTTGATGGTTTTGATTTCGTTGTTGTTTTCTTCTTTTTCTTTGTCTTTTTTGTTGCCGTTGATTTTGTCATCTTTCTTTTCTTCTTTCTTTTCTTCCTTTTTGTTTTCGTTTTTTTCTTCTTCTTTGATTTCGTTGTTGATATTGTTGATTTCTCCTTTTATTTTTTTCTTTTTATCTTTATCGTCTTCTTTCTTTTTATTTTCTTCGTTTTTTATTAACTGAACATCTTCTACAAATTCTTTTTTTATCTCCAATTTATAAATTTTATAGGTGATAAAAGCAAAAACCGCACAAATAGCAAATGGTATAATAGGGCCCAACAATGTCCATAAATAAGATGTTAACACTGGTGCCAAAAATTGAAGAAACGGAATCAGTACATTCAAAGGATATCCGAAAAGTAAAAACCAAAAACTAATCGCCACAACCAACGCAGCTAAAAAACAAGCGCCACTCAAAAATCCAAAAAAAATTAACCCAGCCCATTTTAAAAACAATTTTAATTTTGTTCCCCACGTGTATTCTTTGTTTGCGTTACTAACGTTACCGAACACAATAAAAACCTCCTCAAAAATATAAAAATAAAAATGTAATGTTGATTCGACTATGTTCCCAACTTTTCAAAATATGACATTGCTAACAAACTAAATTTATCGAATCAACTATTTTTATTGTAAAACAAAAAATTATGCATGTCAAGTCTTTTTAAGTATTTTTTTTGAAATTTGATGGGAGGGGCAGAGCTTCTTAGCAAGAGAAGTTTAAAAGATTTTATTTTTAAAAAAGGCAAAAAATAAAATTTCAAAGGCTGAAATATTTTTGATTTCATATCATTTTTTTCAAATTTATATTTTCATTTGAACAATATTTTTTGATTATATACTGTCTACACCAAAAAACGAGCAACGAAACAAGAAAAAAAATAATCTATAAAATGGGATGTAATGGAGAGGAATAAAAAAAGGAGCAAAAGTAAAACAGACTTGAACAGCGTGATTATAACCATAAACTTTATTGCTTTAGATATATTACCGAAAATACTTTCCCTGCTTTTAAACGTTGGTGCGGTATCGTTACTTGTGATGCTAAAACTCCTGGTGCTTTCATTGCTTCTATCTGTGTCTTTATGTGTTTATAATTATTTTGAATTTTTCTCGTGCAGAAAGTATCTAGTTAAAAAAATATAAGAACGCTTGAAATTTAAAATTTATTTTGGTAGAATGTAAACGGTGTGGAAAGATAAAAATTGTGGGATTGATTTTTTATGGAAAAAAAATCGGATGATGATAAATGTCAAAAGGCAGTTGATAAAAAAGAAAAGGAAAAAGATCTTTTCAGAGTTCCTGATAATCCGGCAAATGTTATTTTAAAATTTTGTGATGACAGGACGCTTTTAAATTTATTGACCGTAAATAAATCATGGAATAAAAAAATCAATGAATTTGAACTACAAAAACGAAAAGAATATCTAAAATATTTTCTGTGGTATATATACGGATGCGGAAATGCTGAAAGATTGTGTAAAATAGTTGATGATGTAGTAAATGAACTTAATAAAAATAAAGATGATATCATCATGGAAAGTGAAAATAATAACGAGGATAAAAAATTTCTAATTTGGCACATGGTTTTGCTCGATATTTTAAATATTAAAATAGATGACTTAAAACTTGATTTTGATTTAAAAAAATCTGAGAGCATAGAAAAAGCAATAAAGAATTATCTTTTAAGCAATAAGTCTGTTAAACGTAGAAGTAATTTTGTAGAGAGCGCAATTAATTCACTTAATGGAAATAACGATAACGATCTTAGTGATGATGAATATGAGTATAAATATGGATGCCCTCAAAGTCTTTGTCTGCATGGATGGATCAAAGGTAGATATGGCAAAAATATTTATGAGTATATAAAACAAATATTCCCAGAGCTGACAGCACCACAAACTGAAGCATGGATGAAACGTAATTCATATAGTTCTCTTCTTGATATAATACCCAACGAGGTTAAGCTTCTTCAGAGAATGCTCGTATGTTTTTTTAAAGTTTCTTTTTGGCAAATGGAAAAGGTGATTTATTTTGGTGAGTATAAAAACGATGGCAATACTTATAAAAAATACAAAAAGGATGTTTATGGTTTAAAAAATTATTTTTATAGAGCACGGCATCTTCATGGTATTTGGTTTGTCAGAAATTGGCACGAATGTATGGCAGTTTATTTGTTTAAAACGGGAGAGTTAGAAAATTGGTTTTGCCAGTATAAAAATGATTTTCTTAGTTATTTCTGTAGCGATTGTGATTTGGTTCCAAATGTTAATTTGGGTTTAAATGTATACTTCAGAGAATTTGTGTTTTGTTTCAATAAAATTAAACCTTTACAAGAGAGATATCAAGAAAATTCAGGTGAATTCTGGCAAATGTTTTTTATAAATATAGTGGACAAAAACTCTTATAATGGCTTATGTGTACTTGAATGCATTACCCCTTATATTGAAGATGGGTCATTAAAAATTAAAATGAAAAACGAAATGGAAAAAATAACTGGATGTTCAGATAAACAAGCGTTAATATACAATCACCAATTATTTGATTCCCAATTGAGAGACAGTGGCTATTTTTATAGACATCTGGGGGAAAATTATTTTAGTTCCATAATAATTCGTTTCTGCGGAAAAAACGATTTAAGCGATAAAGTAGTTCAATCTATATCTAAAGTTATCGAGGATAAGGATGGAGTAGATTGTGAAATCAAAGTTGGAACTAATATGGTAATCAATCCAGTACAGAATGATATGGTAGGTTCCAATGAAATTAATTTTGTAGATGAAGATCAAATCAGTAACGCAAATAATAAATCAGATAAGAAAAATAAAGCTGGTGTTTGGTCACATTTTTTATTTGGCTTGTTTTTTGTTCTTGCATGTTTAAATTTGTTTTTATGTTTTAAAATTTCATTATATTTTCTTGTGCTATTTTTCATATCTTTGGTCGGTGATCTGTATTTAGGATTTAAAAATTTCAGTAACGCAAATAATAAATCAGATAAGAAAAATAAAGCTGGTGTTTGGTCACATTTTTTATTTGGCTTGTTTTTTGTTCTTGCATGTTTAAATTTGTTTTTATGTTTTAAAATTTCGTTATATTTTCTTATACTGGTTGCTGTTTTTGTAGCTTGCGATTTGTATTTGGGTTTTAAAAATTATGGTCGTTGTTGTCAGTGTAGTGAAAATATGGAAATACCTTTGATTGATAACAATGAAATTGTTTTAAACAGACCACAAAATATGGATGACAATTCGATTAAATTAGAAAACTTTGATGGGAGACTAGAATAAATGAAAAAAAGTAATCAAGATATTGATCTTGTAGATGATTCAAAGAGGATATCCGAAAATATCGAAAAAATCGCTAAAGTTGTGTATTCTGTGGCAATTGGTAAATGTAAAACTCATATTAAGTGTTGCGATAAAACATATGAAGGTTTTCTCGTGGAAGGTACTAATATTTTTGATAACAATTATCATTTTGATTGGTATTTGTTTCCATGTCACTGTGGTAGCGAAGATCGTTTAAATTTTGATCCATTAGAAAATAAATATGATGCTGTTTTCTTTTTACATTTTTATAAATGTTTCGAGAAAGGTCCTAAATATTCAGAGTCACAAATCGGAAATGCACCAGATATTAGAATGGCAATTTGTAAAAAAGCAATTGATCAGTGGTTTGATCCTAACCGCAATGAAACATATTGGATTCGATTAGTAAAAATATTACAGCATGTGGATTATACTTTGAGATCGCTTATGGTTCTAAAAACTCCAGAAGCTCATCAATATTTCGAATTTATTCTGAAAGAGATTTGTTTGCCTTATTTTAGTGACGTTACTAATGACAGATATAGAAAGCTCTATACATATGATAAAAATTTTAATGACAACATTGCTTTTTTTAATTATTTGTCGCAAGAGTTTAACTCAGTACAAAAATCAGGGATTTTTAATGAAAAAGAAATTTTATGCAAAGCCTATAATAATGTTTTTAATAATATTAGTAATGGAGAAGGTAGGCTCAAAAAAGGGAGATTTCATGTACAAAAACATGATACTGCTGGAAAATATTTTTTTCGTAATTTAGATAAAGAAACGAGCGTTAATAACAAAAAAAGAAAACTGGATGAGAAAAATCAGGAAACGATAAAAAATCAAACGAGCTTTAATGAAATTGATATAACCAAAGAAAATCAAAAAGATAAAATCGGTTTTTGGCGACATTTTTTATTTGGTTTGTTTTTTGTTGTTACGTGTTTCAGTTTGTTTTTATGTTTCAAATTTTCGTTATATTTTCTTATACTGGTTGCTGTTTTTGTAGCTTGCGATTTGTATTTGGGGTTTAAAAATTATTTTCGTGGTTGTTGTTGTATACAAAAAATAGAGACTCCTGTAAATGATAAAGATAAAAATAATTTAGATAAAATTCGTCAAAGTAAACGGGAACAAAACCTAGTTAGTAATGAACTAGACATTTAAAAGCACATCTGAAATGATGTGTTTTTTTGTTCTGGAAATTAGAATTTGATTTGTATATTTTATTTATGTTATTTATGATAAATAAAATTTTGTTTGAGAAGGGGTTCAAAATAAAAAAAATAAAAGTTATACAGGTCATTTTTGATTCTAATATTGGAGGAACTGGAAAAGTTGTTTTAAATTTGTTAAGTTGCTTT
>CAMKTI010000121.1 GCA_946415665.1 uncultured Clostridia bacterium | reverse complement strand
AAAATTAAATTAATCGGATAAAAAATATATTTTTTTATTGACAGTCAATTTTTTAAGTGATAAAATAAACATTATTAAAAAATGAGGTGATTGTGATGAAAGAAAATATAAATGCAAATGAAATTGATGAGAATGAAAACAAAAATTTTATTTTTTATGTCGACAACAATAAAAAAAATAGTCAGGGATATATCAAGTTTGATTTATCTGATTTGCCGGATTTAAAAAATAAACACTATGGCGTTTTCTCTTTACAGAAAGAAAAAAATGGTAGTTTTGATTCTTGGGATGATTTCGATATCGGAGATAAAGATGTATCGGAACCCATTGAATTGGAACAAATGAGCTACGACAACTATGAAAATAGCAATAAAGATGAAAATAGCAATAAAGTTCCAGTAAGTAGTAAATATGTATATGGAGCTCGTTTTTGTTTTTCAAATAAAAAAATAAAAAATGAAAATGCAAATAATTTATCCTTCGACGGCGAAAATTTGGTTTGGCTGGAAGTTAAAGTTGAAAAAAATGGAGATAAGCTGCTGTATAAATATGACGCTAAAAATAAAAAATGGACACAAACGAATTTTAAATTCCAGACATTGGATTTATATGATAATGGCAATACAGATGCCAAAAATCAAAATTGGGAAACTTGGCCAAGAGATGATAAAGCATTAATGCGATTTGGTCGTATGGATTGCATTAGTTTACAAAAAAATAGTTTACAAAAAAATAGTGAAGATATCTTTTGGGAGAGCCAATACAGTATCGGCAGAATGTTAGAGAAAAATGGTATTAGTTATATTAATCCTAATTTAAAAGTTTATGCATGTGTTCAACTTGAAGATGGTGGCGCTTTTTATCTTAATAACTGTACCTACGCAACATCCGCAACATCCGCAACATTGTCTGATTTTTTAGATAATCTGAAAGTTTATAATTATATCAACGGTGCGAAGAAAGATGTGTATGCTGTGCGTTTTTATGTTACAGAGAAAAATTTAAACGTGAAACATGGCGAGAAATTTGATGAATATCTATTAAAAGACAGAGAAATGTCTGTGTTTGAGATCAAAAAAGATAATTATAATGTTATGGTGCCATATTCTTATGATTTTCATGAAAAAAAATGGTTACCGGTACACGCTACAGTCGAATGTAAAAATGGTGTTGACGAAACAGATGTAAACTCCAAAAGAGAGTTCAAAGAAAGCCATCAATATATTTGTTCGGTAAAAGATGACTCAAACGAAGAAAATAATATGCAAAGCTTATCGTATTCCATTGAGCATTGTTACATGGGGAAAAATGAAAATGATTATAAACTTTTAGGAAAGAAAGATAATACAAAACCTGACTTGAATGAAACTGAATTTTTTAAATCAATGAGTATTTTTGAAACCGCTGTTTGGTTCGTAAAGAGAAATTTATTGAAAATACTATTTTGTACTATTGGTGCAACTGTAAGCGGTTTTTTATGGAGTTGGATTCCAGTTGTATACTTCGTTGTTTTGTTTGCGATTTTATTGTTTTTTGATAAACGTATTGATGTTCCTGGAATAGGAGAATTTTCTTTTAAGGAACAAAATGGCAAACCATATGTCGCCAACGAAAGAGAGGATTTAATAAATATAGTTGACAATGAACAACCGGAGCAAAATGCAAATAGAAATATAAATAATAATCAACACAATATTGTTAATATGCAAGGCATAAACAATGGCATGCTTCGAATTGGCATCCAAGCATCATTACATGATCAGCAAAATCAAAATCAACCGCCACAAGGACAAGAAGGTGATGATGTGAATTTGCAAAGAGCCATTGAAGAATCATTAAAAGATTATTGACAAACAATAAAAGTGAGGAACATAAATGTTGTAAAAATCTTTCTTTTATGGATTTTACGCTTTGAATTTAGTACTAAGCGAAAAAATCATGGTTATACGTAGCTATAATTTTTTTTATAACAAGGAGGTATATCATAAAAACGCGGAGGATATTATTGTTATTATGCCTTGCAGTATCTTTTTTAGTTTTTTTGTGACGGACATTAAAGATTAAATTTTTTATGATTGCAATAGCCAACCCATACTCAATAATGTTTGCGGTTGTTTCGTTTATATTATTTGCTATGTTTACTTATGTTGCTGCTAGATAAAAAGTTATTAAATTGTCAAAACTATTTTGTATGGATAGCGATGAATCATTTTTTAATCTAAACCAACCACTAGAAAACTTGCCTAAATCGGAAAAAAATATTTCTGACATAAACAAGAATGATGATTAAAAATTTTATAAAGCTAGGCGTTGGTTTTTATGAAAAAAATAATTCGACTTACTGGACACAATTATTTGTGAGATGAGAAAATGAAATTATGGAATGAAATTGAACTCAAATTTTAAAATTTAAGTTGTTAAAATGTGTTTTTTGGATAAAAAGACTTGATATAAAAATCAGGTCTTTTGTTTTTTTGTGATAAAAATATTTTTTGAAGTAAAAAATCGTAGGCTAAGATTTTATTAGAAAATTAAATTAATCGGATAAAAAATATATTTTTTTATTGACAGTCAATTTTTTAAGTGATAAAATAAATATGATTATGATTAAAGGATTAGGTGTGTTTATGATGCAAACGAATATTGAAACAAATAAAAATGAAAATCAAAACGATGGTTTGATTTTTGTTAGTGGTGGTGTAGAAAGGCTTGACGGGACCAAGTCAACTGGTAGCGAAAATTATATTATGATTAAAATGTCGGACTTAGAGTCATTAGGCATAAATTATCAGTCGCAATTCAATATTTTTAAGCAGACTGAGAAAGATGGCAAATTTGTCGTAGATAGCGGTTTTTGTCCTTTAACAAAAAAATATAAAAAAGCCAAACCTAATGAGCTAATGGATCATCAGATAAACTTGTTTGTTTTATTTGAATTTTTTGCAGAACGAGGGAAAATTGAATATAAAAATTGTTTCGAAACAATGTGCAGCTCTGGTGAGAATATTTATGGGTTGAGATTTTGTTTCACTAAAGGAAACACGGAAAAAAAATTAAATCAAAATGTGTCACTTGATGATCATGATTTAGTGTGGCTCGAACTTGTATGCAATAAAGACGGGGATAAATTTTTAAATAAATATAACTGGCAGAATAAAACATGGGAACCCACAGATATTTCATTTGGGTTACGGGATATTTTTGGTGGAAATGATTTTAATGCAAGTGGTAAAAACACTGTTTTGGAAATGTATCCTAAAAAAATAAAATTTTTGACCCATTTTATTTCTCATGATTCTATTTCTATAAAGGAAGATGACTTGCTATTCATAACTAACACGATCAAAGCAGATACTGGACTTAAGATTGACAATGTAAATGTGTGTGCATGTATGCAGTTTAAACCAAATGGACCATTTTATGTTGATTGGAATGAAAAAGCAGCAATGGGTTTAGTCAGTTGTAAATTAAGTACACTGAATGATCATAAGAATAGAATGCAAGATGTATTAGCATTAAGATTTTATTTTACGGATCAGGAGTTAAATGTTAAATGTGGAGATTTATTTGACAATCAATCGATTAAAAATGCTAAAAAATCTGTATTTGAAATTCGAAGAGATAAAAATGGTAATATAATTCTGTGGCACTATGATTTAAAGAAAAAAATTTGGTTACCTGTAAACGCTACAGTTGGATGGGAGACAGCAGAAAAAAAAAACATGTCAGAATTCGAAGATCAAAATGCTATTGTTCATAGTTATAAGGATGTCCATCAGTACAAATGTAATGTTATAAAAAATGCGGATGAGTTATACAGTTACACTGTAAGTCATTTATGTATACTTGATTGTCATAAGCCTATTTTTGCTGAACATTTTGATTCAAAAGAAACTCGTAATGGATATGTTAAGAAACTCAAAGATACACAGAATATAACAGGAGACGATTCCGAATTTTATCAAACACAAGCAGTAAACGTGCATACAACTGAAAATCACAAGTCATATCTATGCGATAAGATACCAAAGCAAACTTTTTCTTCTGAGGTTAAATATGAAAGCATAGAAGTTGATATGACTAAACAAGTTGATTTGTTCGGGGAAAAAGAAAATTCTAATTTAATTACTGACATTAAAAACATTGAAAATAAAGATGGTGAACTTGTTGGACCTGAAACTCCAATAAAAGATAATGTTATTAGCATTGATAAAAATCTTAATTCGCGTCAGAAAAAAACGATTCTTTATGCCTTTGGTTGTTTTATAAAAAAACACAAAAGCAAAATGTCTTTCTCTGTTATTGTTGGAGTTGTAATAGCTTTTTTATTCAGTTGGTTTTCTGTAGTAAACTCAGTTATTTTAGTTGCCTTGTTTGGTTTTTTTAGTTTAATCGTATTATTTTTACTTTTGCTAGCTTTAGATAAATTTATCGAGTGTCCAAGTGTAGAAGATTGGTTTAGATGTTGTGACCCATCCTGCAAATCAAAAGAACAATTAAATAAAGATAATTCACGTGATAGCCTACTTATGCCAAAAATATCTAATAATATTCCAGGGATAAATAAACAATAATGTTATGGAAATGTGGAACAGGTAAATATAATTTTTAGGAGAAAATAATAAACACACACGGTTGTTATTTTTTGTGTGTAAAAGTTTTTCGGAATTATATTCTTTGCGAGAAAAAAGACTTGAGATAAAAATCAGGTCTTTTTTTTGTGATAAAAATATTTTTATAAACAGCCAAATTAAAAAAAATATCGATATGGTATGTAAAAAAATAAAATTTAAATTTGTATGTGTACAAAATTTATAAAAAGAAAAAATTATCTCTTGACAAACAAAAAGTTTTGTTTTACAATTAATTATAAACATGTTTTTTTTAAAAAAATAATTGCAGGTGGATGATATTATGTTATCGATTTCGATTTACAATCAAAAATTAAAATCAATCAACCAATATCTGTTTGGTAAAGAATATGACAATGACAAAAATACCAAACTGGAGAAAATTAAACAATTTCAAAATGCATTGACTAATTTTGTCGAAGATCATAAGACAGCTGTTAGCATAGACGATATGAGACAATTTATTAACGATCAAAAACAAAATTTAAGTGAGATTGGAGTCAAAGATCCAGAAGGTAAATTACTATATGTACTCATTTTCATATACGAAAATAATGATTTGGATTCTGTACAAGATTTTTTAAGTCTTATATCTGATTTTGATATACAGGACGTAAAGATAGTATTCTATATCAAGTATAAT
>CAMKTI010000120.1 GCA_946415665.1 uncultured Clostridia bacterium | reverse complement strand
GATATCTTAGACTTTATCGTTACAACAGGACTTGTACCTTTTGAATATTTATCTTTTATAAACGAAGATATTGTTAAATCGTATGATTTTAGAAATAGCATCGATGATAATCTTGACAGAAAGAATATAACGACATTACGCATTTATGATCTTGAAATTGATTCAAATTTACAAAGTAATAAATTTAATGATGATCTAGCTGAATTATGGGAAATAAGCGACGGTTGTAAATGCACTGTTGCATTGATAGAACTTTTGTCAAAGATCAAAGATCCTGATAGTAATTTTAAATATGAATTCCTTCGTTATGAACATGGCAAATTAATATTAAAAACGAATGATATATCCAACGTACTTGAACAAATACAAAACAACACAGAGAAAAAAACTTTGTGGTTAGAACAAGCGCTTGAGTCGCAAAAAACTAATCATGAGCTAGGAATTCAGATTGAGGTTGCAGATTTAAAAGAGTTTTTGATCAACAACGGAATCGAACAAAAAGATTTTAAAAATATCTATATGAAAGATTTTTTTGGCAAACCACTAGCTAGAGACAAAAATGGTAAAAAAATAAAAGAGATTAATATCGGAAATTTAGAGAATTTATCATATATCAACATTGAACTTAGCGGAAAAACATGTATATTGGGTTTTTTACAAAATAACACTCTTAATAAAACTCTTATAAAATCCCTAACACTTAAATTAGAACTGATTAATGACAGTTTTTGTTTGCAATATTTTACAGGTGAGAAAAGGGGGAAAATAGGTATTAAAGTAAAAAAATTATGTATTTCAGATCATGTGCAAAAATCAAGCACAGAACCACAAAAATCAAATATTACACAACGTCCAAGCTTAGAAAATATCGACATCAACGATGAACCGGCCAAATAATTATGATTAACTTCGATGTTCATAATATTTTTCATCGATAAATAAAAAACTTCTGTCGTTAAAAAAATTGGCAGAAGTTTTTTTGCGTTCAAAAAGAAAAAAATTGGCAAGAATAAATTTATAAATCTTCGGAGCTGATATTTTGCAAAATAAATTTAAATTTATGTTTTTGATTTTGAGTTTTATTCTTTTTTTAAGTTTGATTGTTGCGCGTGATAAAAAAAATATTTTTGATCGGCATAAACAAGTTTTAAAAAATAATTATGAATGTCAATTTTATGACACAGTTAATTATCTTGATGACGTAAAAAATTTATTAAGAAAAGTTGAGTTGGCAAAAATTCCGCGCCAAAACATAATTTTTTTTGCGCAAATCTGGCATTCGGCTTCGATGGCTCATAATAATTTAAGCGGTTTGCCTGGTAATCATGAATTAATTTCGCATGTATTAAAATATTTATCGCAGACAAGCGATTTTTGTTACGCTATGTTAAATAAATCTGTCGAAAATAAAAATTTGAGTGATAACGAATGGCAAAAAATAAATGATTTAAAAATTTATGCTGATGATTTGAGTTTTGAAATGAATAAAATTTTGAATGAGGATTGTGTCGCACAAAAAATTTCGTGGGATAAATTAATTTTGGCAAATGAAAATAATAATAATGAAGATAAAAATAAATTTGATGCATCGATGAATGATGTGAAAAAAAAATTTCAGGAGTATGGAGAATTAATTTATGACGGAGCTTTTTCTGATCATGTTAAAAATATAAGTCCAAAAATGTTAATAAATGCAAAGGAAATAAATAAACTTGAAGCGACGGAAAAAATAAAAAAAATATTTGAGAGCAAGTATTTAAATCACATGAAGAAAATAAAAAATAGCGGCGAGATAAATAAAAAAAATCTGTCGGTTTATTTTTTTAATGTGTTGGATGATGATGATCAGGAATTTTATTTTGAGATTACGAAAAAAGGTGGATATTTATTATTAATTCTTGGCGAGCCAAAAGAAAAAAATTTAGAAAATAAATTAAATGTAGAAGATGGAATCGAGCTGGCAAAAAAATTTTTGGCGGATAATAATTTTTTGGATATGCATGAGAATTATTATGAGGAGACAGAAAAATACTTGACGATTAATTTTATGCCAATAAAAAATAATATTATTTATTATTCGGATTTAGTGAAAGTAAAAATTGATTTGTATGCAAAAAAAATTGTTGGTCTGGAAGCTTTGGGATATTTAAATATGCATTGTGAACGCGAAAAAAATTTTTTTGGTATTGATATGAATTTAGTCGAAGATTTATTGCCGGATGAATTTGAAAAAAATAAAATAAACGAATGTGTTGTGCCATTAGAAAATGGAAAAGAAGTATTTTGTTATGAGGTTACAGGAATTTATAAGCAAGAAAAATTTTTGATTTATATAAATCAGGAAAGCGGTAAGTTTGAAAAAATTTATAGATTAATAGAAAATCAGCGCGGAATTATAGTTGAATAAAAATTTTGGTTTGGCTTGATTAAAAATATTATTTTTTTGATTTTAAATTTTGATCTTGAATTAAACGCAGAAATAAATATGGATTGATATAAAAATCTTGAGATAAAAATTTATTTTTTAAATTGGTTTTTATTGAAAGGTGAAGGTGCACAGATTTTTGTGTGTCTTTTTTTTGTGTATTTCCCATGTAGCCAAGCAAAGTACCTGATTTTATTTTTAAATTTTTTTCTAGCCCGTCGGCAAATTTTTCGAGATGGCAATAAAGATAAATATTATTGTTCGGAGATTTTATTGATAAGTTATAGCCTTTTTGGTCGTTCCAGTTTATTTGAGAAATTATTCCGTCGGTCATCGAAATTATTGGAATTCGCCCGGAAATATTTTCGCGGTCAAAAATATCACAGCCATTTGGAATTTTGTTTTTATAATTTTTTTCCCAGTTGTTATAAAAAATATAATTGTCGGCAGAAATATTTTTTGGCACAGGAAAAAATTTTATTTCTTGGATTAAATTTTTATATAGATTTTGATATTTTTTTATTAAGTTTGGGCGATATTTTTTTTTGATTTGCTTGTAATTTAAAATTAGATCTTTTTCGAGTTCGATTGGATTATCAGAAATATATTTTTGCTTAAAAAAATTATTTTCGAGCGAGTAAAGCGTAATTAATTCGTAAAAAGATAAATTATATTTTTGAGATAAATTTTTGATAGTAATTAAATTTTGATATGGCATATCGAATGCAGAAATATTTTTTTGATTGCAAGAAAAAATAAAATCGACGTCAGAAAAATTAAATTTATGAGCGAAAAAAATTAAAATTATGATAAGTATAATGGCAGAAAAATTAATTGTGCGGTCATAAATTATTTTTTTTTTATATTTAGATTTAAATTTGTATCGCATATATTTCACCGTTTATAAAAAATGATTTTAAGTTAGTTTATGCATTGAGTTGGAAAAAGATTTTTATTTATATGTTTTTACACAACAAAAAAAGCCTTTTCAAAAAGGCTCTTTAAAATTAAAAATTACTGTTAAGTAGATCATTTCCATCATAACCAGGAGGTGCAGCCATGTTTTCCTCTTCTTCTCTTTTTTCATTCTCATTTTTTATTTTATTGTTTTCATTGTCGTTATTACTGAGACTAGATTTTATTTGTTGTGTATCATCACCACTTTTATACTGTTCTTTCCATTTGAGAATCTTAGCAACTTTACCAATATTAAAGAAAAGCGTAAATTTTGCGTACCATCTTTGAAAAAACCATAAATTTTTATCATTGTTTTTATACCGATAAACTAAACTGTTACATAGTTCAGAAACGTCAATTATTATGCAATTTTTTTTCTCTAAGTGACTGAGTCCATAACCTTTTTCGTTTAAATCTTTTACAACGTTCGGATTTGCATACCATATTACAGAATCGACTTTTTTATCTAAGTAATTTTCTATTGCTTGTTTTTCATTTTCAGAATCTTCATTAGTTCCTGTGTAAGTAAAAGCTTTTTTGGATTTACTCTCGCAATTACTATCAGGAGTTGATGTTTTATTTCGTCTTAATTGCTTTTTTTCAGCATTGATGCCACATTCATTAACATTAATATCATTTATTTTATTGAAAGAATTATTGGACCAGCTCTTAGTATCACTAAATGAGCCGATGCTTTCTTTGTCTATACGTCTGCCATCGTACACAACACAATATTTATCAGTTTGTTTATCTGTCCCACGTTTAACATCTAATTCAGTGAATCCTTTTTTTCTTAATAAATCCATTTGCTTGTTTGAAGTTGATTTTTTCCCCTCAAAATCAAATTTCTTACAATTCCCACTTGCGATAAACATTTTTATTTTTTTTGTTTCAACAGGTTTTCCATTGTGAGCAGAAATATATCCTAACATTACATCCTCATTACCAATTTTATCTTTGCTCAAAGATATTGTTTCGCACGAGTCAAATTCATATTCCCCGTTGGAATCTTTGGTTTCTACAAAATAGTATATAGTAAATTCATTGCTATTTTTCTCATTAAAAGATAAATTTAGATGCTTTATATTTTCTGTCACGTTTTGAAGCGAAAATTTAACACATTCTTCTAAATCTAAATACAAGTTATCCGGATCATCTGATTCTACCACTTCTTCTTCCTTTTCTGTACAACATTCTAAAGAAACGCCATTGGGAGTTTTCAACCAAACTTTTAAGTTTTCTATTTTTTCACCTTCACATGAAAAATAAAGCTCCCCATACTGATCTCTTTTTAAAATCAATTCGGCATCGGATGTCAACTTTTTATTCTTCTTAATAAAAAACATTATCTTAAATGTTTTAATTGGTTCTTTGCTCATTGTGTCAAATTCTTTTCGGTTTTCGTTCCATTCTATTTTTCCTAAATCCTCAGAAACGTATGAGTCATATTTGTCATTAACAAAGATAGATGGACATTCACGCCAATACTGAGCGCCCGTCTCTTTATTTTCATACTTTTCATTCTCGGTTACAAACAACGGATCTTTTTCCCTACGATGCAAAAATCTTTTTAAAGCCCGGACATCAATACATACCTCTGGCGTTTTTGTATCAAAAACACCGTTTCCAACCCCGGAAGATTCAAAACACCTTTCAACTTTGACCGTATCAATCAAAACACTTTCTTCTTCCATTTCAAACACCTCAGTTAAATTTTTAATACCGTTATTATACCACATTATAAAAAACAAAATTTATTTTTTTATCAAATCAATTTTGTCCTACTTATTTCTTATTTTTTATTGAAACTGTTATTTTTTAGCACAAGCAAAAAAATACAAAACAATTATAAACTAGGGAACGTTCACATAAAAATCAAGTCAAAAGTCAAAGCAATGGAGATGGTA
>CAMKTI010000119.1 GCA_946415665.1 uncultured Clostridia bacterium | reverse complement strand
ATTTTTGCTACAAGTTCTTTTTCAGTCATAGTGTGTATCTCCTAAAATTACTGTTATTAGCTTCAAACCATTATTAATATGTCAAAATGGTACTGAATCAATATCATTTTCATTTTCTTCGTTCTCGATTAATAAGTTTTTATCAAATGAAAAATTCGAAAATTGGTTGTAATCAAAATCTGCACTCAAAAGCTCTTTTGCATATCGAATAATTTCATTATTATCTCCTTTACTAGCATTTCTATTATAAATTTGCTTGTTAGTATTCACGGAAGAAATGATTTCAACAAACTGTTCCTTGCTAAATTTATTTAAAAATGGTCTTATTGCGTTAACATATCTATCATTAGCATCACGATAACAATTGCTTTTTCTAAAATAGGAAATACAAAAATCTAAAAAGACCGTTTGATTGTTATCTTCTTCATATTTTTCTCGAACATACTGTAAAGTATCCGCAGAAAAATTAAAATTCTTGCTGCTATCGTTTATCAGTTTTCTCATATGTTCGATTTTATTCCGTGATTCAAACCATGAAATTAAATAAACAATGGAATCAGTCTCTTTTAAAGCTGAAATTTGCAATTTGATTTCATCTTTTAGATTTTTATATATTTCAGGAAAGCACGCAACAAAAATACTTAATTGTTGCACACAATCGGGATTGGAATCTAATCGAGAAAACATTGTATCGGTTTTAATATAATCTAATATTCCTTCCGTAGTCATATACAAGTGTTCCATTGCTCTCCTGTTTATGACAATATTTTCCATACATTTTTCATCATATGACATGCAAAAACATAGTTTCCATAAGCTCCGAAATGTACTTTTTTTCATTGTATTAGACATACGACTAAAATATTTTCTTGTAAGATATTCATTGAATTTTTCTCGCTGCTGTTCAAAGATGTCCTTTTTATCCGCAATATCCTCTGTTAACATGTCTATTATTTTTTTTGCAAAAATAGGAGGTTTTACTAATATATTCTCTGCAATATTTTTAATGTCAGCAATGGTATCTTCTTTTGATGGAGAAATTAATTCATAATTTTCGTTTAATGCTGGATGTGCAGAAAAGTTACGATGATCATATAAATGATTTAAATCACTATAGGTTTTATCATCAAGTATTTGCGTTCTCTTTTTTATATTATCAACAAATTCTTTTTCCCATTTCGATTTCGAGCTATTTTCAAGAGAACTTTTGCTATCTTCAACTTTCTTTAAAATTTCTTTAGCTACCGTATCGTCATACATATCCCTCAACTCTTGTAACTTAAAGAGCAGATCACAAATAGCTACCGAATAAAGCATAACAACTGCGGAACGATAATTGCCGTTTGCATAACTGCTTAACACTTCTTTAAAATATTCTTTTGTTTTCGGGAAATAGATATTTTCTGATTCTGAAATATCAAACATGTTGCCTCCAGAAAATCATTTATATTATTCAATAACTCCTGGTAAAAATTTTTCTACCCAATCAGGGGCGTTTATATTATCCCTATTTAAGATAGAATTTATATGAGCGCTTAAATCATTATCAGTTCCTCTGATCTTTTTTTCTAACTTGTCATTCTGATATATGAACACTACTTCACGTTCAATATCAATCAGATTTAGATAATCAATGATTTTATTTTGAAACTTATCACTTTCAATTACAGTCCGGCTAACTTTAACAAGAAAGTATGTTTTTTCGCCCCAATTTCCTTTTTTATATAAAAAATCAATTTTCATTCCAATATTTCTCCAGTATTCATATTAACTATAATGCAAACAACCGAATTAATGGCGCTTTTTTCGAATATGAAATTATTTTTTTCATAAACATAGAAATAAATAGTTATTAAATCCCATAACCCTCAAATATTGTTTTAGCAATTTCATCTACTGCAATATCCAAATTATCTTCTTAAAACGTTCCACTGTGCTCAACTTTTTGTTTTTTCTGCATTCCCATGTTCTTTCTTCTATTCTGTAAGCAGCTAAACAAAATGAATCCAAACTTACATAGCTTTTTTAAATTTTCTTTTTCTGAACAAGACAATGACGTACTTACCTAAAAATCAAATAAACATTGCCATATAAATCGGCAAGTGGACAACGTTGTCTTTTATCATAATATCTTTTTGGTAGAGGATATATTTTTCACCAAGCCGTTTTTCAAATTTTGTTACAAACTTATCCAGTGAAGAATGTTTCCTGTAAGAAGAAGACTTCACTTCTACCGGCTGGATTTTCTTATGATTTGAAATAAGAAAATCAATTTCCATATGGTTTTTTCGGTTATGCGTGTCACTGCGAGAATAAAAATATAATTGATAACCACGGCACCGGAGCATTTGAGCAACTATATTCTCCATCAACATTCCTTCGTTGATATTCAGTTTGCCCAGCAGGATAGATTTATATAACATATTATCCGCATACTCGTCATCGCGGAATGTTTGAGTTACTAAAAGGCCGGTATCGCCCATATAACATTTTTGTGTTGTATAGTCGCCGCTTAGCGCAAGCCCTACAGTCGGATCTGTTGCGTTCAGGCAACGGTTGATAATCATTGCCTTACTGAGCCAGATAAATGCATCTTCGTAGCCTCTGGCTCTTGCGGTCGGGGAAATATCTGCCAGTTTATACTTCTTTTCCTTTTTTGATAACTGCCCCGGAATATTATCAAATAAAGCATACACCTTCTGTTCGTCTTTGCCCGCATATTTGCCGATATCTTCTCGATATAAGGAAAGTATTTGCTTTTTTACCCGATCAACCGCCTCAAAATCCTGCGTCTCTGCATATTTTAGCACAGCCTGCGGCATGCCGCCTGTCAGCATATATTTCCGGAATTCATTCAGTATTTTTCGATGCAGCGCCTGTCCTAACGGTTTTCTGTTTTCAAAACAGGTTTTAAGGAACGGAACAGTTGCTGTATCTCCTAAAGCCCACAAAAATTCTTCAAAATCCAGAGGAAACATTTCAAGATGTTCTTCCTCAGAAGGAATCAGAATCTCTTTCACATTTTTACGCAATGAAATCAAGGAACCGGTTTCGATATAATCGTATCTTCCATCGGCGACCAGTTGCTTAATCAACTGCCTTGCGGGAGGAAAAAGCTGCACTTCGTCAAAGATAATCAGACTTTTTCTGTGATACAACGTAGTGCTGTAAATCGCAGAAAGCTTAGCAAAAAACAGGGAAAAATCGTAAGTGTCTTCCTTAAAACATTGTAGTACACCGGGTTTCGGGAAAGCGAAATCGATCAAAATATAACTTTGGTATTCATTTTTTGCGAATTCTTCCACAATAAAACTTTTCCCAACCCGTCTCGCGCCATCTATCAAAAGAGCTGTTGTGCCATTAGATTTACTTTTCCATTCTGTCAGTTTTTCATAAATTTTTCGTTTCATACAAGTTACCGCCGTTCTGTTCATGCACACCTTCAAACAACTATGAATGGCATGCTTTAATTTGTGGTTTTGCACAGAAAAAACGTTATGTGCACGAAAGCGCATGTTTGTTCATAAGCAATATTGCACGAAAACGCACTTATCTAATTTCATATTTTACACGAAAGCGCACGTTATTTCAAGTTATATGAACCACCCTTTTTGCATATGTAAATTCATATTGGGTCAATTTCTTTTAAGATAATTTGCGTTACGTTTAAATCGCTTATTCTTCTGGCTGTAACCAAAAACTGTTTGTGACGCGGAAAGATTATTTCTCCATAAAGAACTTCCTTGCCAGAATAACCGTCAATTTGCATATAAACCAGTTGTGTATCTGCTTCCTCTTTATTCTTGATCAGCGATTTATCATAAGGAATATAATGCTTTGTTGCTGACCAAAAACCGAAATTTTCAACAACATTGCCTACTTCATATTCTGCTAAAAAATAGTTGAAGGTTTCTTTGTCTCCTATTTGTGTTGCCCTAAAGACAGGCTTATCATATTTATCTTTTTCTTTTTTATTTTTTAGTTGCTCGTTTTCATTTAACAATTGATGGCTCTTTTTTACTTCTGTCAATTTAAAGGCCATTGAGTAAATCTAGTCGCCAAGATCATCCATAAGAGTATTAAGTTTAAGTTTGTCTTGATTGCCGTCAGGTTTTTTATCTGTTGTAGTAGGCGCATCAATGTGTTCAATCGCTTTATCCAATTCAGATAAAAATCTATCAACAAAATCTAGGCCAGTATTTTCCAGTTCCTTTCTACTTTCCATTATGATTTTTTGTGATTTTGCTATGAGTTCTTTATCGGTCATATTGATACACCATAATTTAATTTATTTTAATTGATAGTGCCAGGTTCTCTTCCGCCTGGTCGTAAAAACGACCAACTTCAAAACACAAAGCAAGATGTAGCGCAGGTTCTGGTTCCCTTTACTCTTAAGTCTTTAAAGGTAAAACCTTATTGGAAGCTTTGACAGCAATCATTGAATGGCTGTCAATACAAACTGAAAGAGAGAAGAGGCTTAGGGTTTAGCCAAAAATTCTCTGTTTATGCATCAGGAGTTATCAAATCCTAAAAACCTATTTTAATTGTAATTGTACCTGTAATTCTAATTAAATTTTATCATACTCCTATGTAAATAGAAACAAGAAACATTGATATAGCTTATGACAGTTATTCATTAATTTGTGATGCGCAGGTCATATCTTTTTTTAATTGTAATTTTAATTATAATTAGTCAGTGTTAATTCGAATTAAAATAAAAACGGCTCCCAATTTCTCAGGAACCGCATATTTATTAAAGCAATTTATAAGATTCGAACCTACAATCCTCTCACTACGAAAAATATCCTTTAACCATGCTTCAATGAATGGTTTGGCACAAAAAATAAACGTTATGTGCACGAAAACGCATGTTTATTTATAACTGATTTTGCACGAAAATGCACTTTTCCAATTTCATATTTTACACAAAAGTGCACGTTTATTCAAGTTATATGAACCGGTTTTCTTGCGTATCGGTCATGTAGATACACCAAAATTTAATTTATTTAAATTGAAAGTGCCGGCCGCCCTTCCGCCTGGTCGTAAAAACGACCAACTTCGAAATGCAAAGCCAGATGTAGTGCGGGTTTGGGTTCCCCTTACTCTTAAGTTTTTAAAGGTAGAACCTTATTGGAAGCTTTGACAGCAATCATTGAATGGCTGTCAATACAAACTGAAAGAGACAGGAGGCTTAGGGTTTGCGCAGAAATTCTCTTGTTTCTCTATTCTTTTTCCATCTGTATTTTAGCCTGTTCCGTTAAACTGCCGTCCGCATTGTACATGATCAGCGGCGGCAA
>CAMKTI010000118.1 GCA_946415665.1 uncultured Clostridia bacterium | reverse complement strand
CTCATGAAATTTTTTTCTCGCTTGACAAGCGATAATTTAGTAGTTACTCATAGTATGGAGTGTATTAAATGGCATTGGGTGAAATGCTGTTTTTTTGTTTATCATTTATTACTTTGCTGTTTTATTTAATTTTTTTCGTCTTTGTTGACACTCTCTAGTTGTTTTGGTTATTGCTTGGTATTTAAATTTAGTTTCTCTTTGGATTTGCTTGATATCGCTTGTTGCATGTTTTGTTTTATTTGTTGTGGCTGCAATTTGAGATCATAAAAAGAAAATATTGCCAAAGCCAGAAAAAATATGGACTGGTTTTTGTTCTTGCCTTGGATTTGATCGCGGCAAACAAGGAGAAAATATTCCACGGAGTATCAGTGATAGACATCAAGAGAAAATTTAGACAAAAAAATTATTTTTGTTGCAATATATAAAAGATATCGTCGGAGAAAATCTTGGCGATATTTTTTTGTGCGCAAAAAAAATAATTAAAAATAAAATTTATATTGACAGTAAATTTTTTTGGTGATAAAATAAATTTTATTAAACAGTGGGGGGTATTCGTAGTAAAAGCGAGTATTGAGATAAATAAAAATAAAAATCAGGACTGTGATTTGATTTTTAGTAAAAAAGGTAAATTGATTGACGGATCTGCGACGGCTAATAGCCAGTATTATATTAGAATCAAGCGTTCTGACTTGGATTTTATAGATAACAAGAAATGTTATGCCTTATATAAGCAAAATGAAAAAAATGGTGATTTCGTTTTAGATGGCACTTTTGATCCAATAATACTTTTAGAAAGCACAATAGATAAAGAAAAAGAAAAAAATTTTTTTGAGACCATGTGCGCTTATAATGAGGACGTTTATGGTTTAAGATTTTGTTTTGCCGATGGAAAATTAGAAGGAGAGGAAGCTAAAAATGCATCGCTTGATAATTCGAGTTTAGTATGGCTTGAACTTAAGATTGATAATACTGGAGATAAATTTTTAGCTCAATATAATCCTCTAAATAAAGTATGGGAACGTACAAATATTTCGTTTGCTTTAAAAGATTTATTCGGCGGGAATGATATAAAGCAATCAGGGAGAAATAGCGTTTGGGAAATGTATCCGAAAAAAAAATATGGTGATGGAAGATTTTTGACAACATTTGCAACTCAAGATTGTATTGATATAAAAACCAATAATGACCCAGATAATCCTCTTGAAGAAATGAAAGAAATAGTTGAAAATGATACTGGGCTTTCGATTGATTATGGTAACATGAAGATATATACATGCATGCAGTTTGAGCCGAATGGAGAATTTTATTTGGATTGGGGACCAGAAGATATAACCGCAAAAAAAGCATTTAAAACGGGTTTGGGAACTATAAATAATCACAATAAAAAAATGGAAGATGTTCTAGCTTTGCGTTTTTATGTGACACCGGAAAGATTAGATATTCATGTTGGACAAAAATTTGATGAAGCAGCAATTTTAAATCCGGCGCGATGTTCTGTTTTTGAAATTCGAAGAGACGTGAATAATAACATGGTGATGTGGCATTTTGATAGAAATAATAATAATTGGATTCCTGTAGATGCCACAATTATACACAAGGTTGAATACGAACAAAGTTTTCAGTTGGTAGACATTGGTTTCGGACGCCTAAGAATACCTGAACAAAAACATAAAGACATTCATGAATATAAGTGTAAGTTAAATCTCAATTCTTATTCTGTAAAGTCGTTGTGGAAGTACGGAAGAGAGAATAAGTTTCAAGATGAAAATATTTTTAACAGTAATATTGAAATTCCAATTGCTGTGCAAGTTAAAAGGTTTTATAAATATATCAAGCGTAATAAAAGCAAAATTATTTTTTCTGTTTTTGTTGGATGTTTAAGTGCGATTTGGATTGGATGGTTTGCTGTTCTAGCTACGATTGTTTTGTTTTTGATTTTATTTGTTATAGATAAATTTGCTAAATGTCCAAGCGTAGAAAAATGGTTTAAAAAGAAAAAAAGAGCCAATGATGTGCCACCGAGACTTGTGCAACAAAACAGAGTTCGAGAAAATTTTAGAAGAGAAGCACCGGTACCAAATAACGTAAATGATGTCAGAGTACTTCTTATTCTTATACAAATTATTGCAGAACAAGAAATTCGCCGACAGAATAATATTGATAATCCTAACATGATTGGTATAAATAATATGCAATTGTTTTAGCATTAAATTAGTCGCGTGCGATTTTTGATTTTGTTTTTAAAAGAAAAATAATAACTGTGTTTGGTTATTATTTTTTTTGCGAAAAAACGGTTACAAAATATTTTTTTCTTGAGAGTTTTGACAAAATATTTAAACTCAACAAAGAAGAAAAACTATGAGAACAATAAAAATTTTAAAATAGAAAATGGAAACGCTGTCACAATACTTGAAATATAAGAAAGATATATTGATATAATACAAAAATTTTTAGTTCTCTGCTAGATTTTTAAAAAATAATAGTTAATAGCTGTGTAGCATTGTTTTTTGTGTATTGAAAAATGTTATTTATATTGCAAACGTAATCGATCAATAAATTATTTGTGCGATCAGTATTTTGAGTGTCAATTTTAATTTTTATCGTATGCATATGTTGCATTTTTTTAACTCACTGTAACAAATAAATTATAATTAGCTTGACAGAAAAAAATTTAAATGATAATTATGTTATTAGTTTTGAAATGGGTTGGTTAATTTTTATGTCACAAATAAATAATCTGCTAAAAAAAAATGAAAGACTTGATGATTTAAGCGTTGGTGATAAAAACTATAAAATCATACAGAATCCAAAAAAATTTTGTTTTGGAATGGACTCGGTTTTACTATGTGATTTTATCAAAATAAAAAAAAATGATATAGCGATTGATTTAGGATGTGGAAACGGAGCAATAAGTATTATTTTAGTTGCAAAAAAAAAATTTAAAAAAATAATTGGCATTGAAATACAAAAAACGTGTGTGGATTTAGCTAAAAGAAATATAATTTTAAATAATTTGGGTGATAAAATTAAAATAATTCACGGGGATATAAAAAAGCTTTCGAGATTTAAATTTTTAAAAAATAAATTTGATATTGTAGTAACGAATCCGCCGTATGAAAAATATTTGAGCGAAAAATTGAGTTTAATTAATAAAAATAAAGAAAAAGCTATTGCACGACATGAAATTTTATGTAATTTAAATGATATAATTTGTAACTCGGCGCATATATTAAAAAGCGGTGGCAAGTTTTTTATGATACATAAAAGTCAAAGACTTGTTGATATTTTTTGTTTAATGCGAGAATATAATTTAGAGCCAAAAAGAATAAAACTAATTCATACGGATATTAATTCTGCCTCACAAATGATTTTAATCGAGGGAGTTAAAAATGCTGGTGTAATGCTAAAAATAGACGAGCCATTAATTATTTATGAGAAACTGGACTTTGATGTTAAAAAACTAAAAAAATAGTACGCGGAGGTGATTAAATTCATCTCTTGTTTTTTGTTATACAATTTTATTTTTATATATTAAAGTGTAACACGATATATGGTAATATACAGAAGGTGATAAACAATACTTGATTATATAATTGGTTTTATATCAGGCGTTTTATTTGCGCTAGTCATTTACCTTAAAGATGATAATTAAAGGGTGATATTTGTGGGATGGATTTTTTTTGGATTAGCTTGTTTGATCATTATTATTTTATCTATACAATTGTTTAGAGTAAGTTGGCAACGCGAAGATTTAAGAGATGAAAATAGAATTTTAAGATCTGAAAATCAGAATTTACAAGATGATAATGAATATTTAAAATCTGAAAAGCAAAATTCAAACGAGATGAACCAAGAGTTAAAAGAAAAAATAATGATAGAGCTAGAATCTGAAGAAAAGAAACTAAAAAAAGAGTCTGATATTTTTGATCTTGAAGGATGGGAAGAAGTAAATGAAATGTAACATAAAAAAACTTGACATGTTAATAATTAGATATATTATTAGATATGGTGCGAAAATACCAAAAAAATAATAAGGGGGTTTTTTTATGCCAATTCATGAGCTTTATTCTAAATACTTGACGCTTTTGGATAAGCAAAAAGAAGATGTTAAAAATGATTTTAAAGGGTACAAAGAGGAAACTAGAAAAGAATTAGATAATATTGCAATGGAAATCCGGACACATCGTATTAAAGTAAAAAAAATGATTGAGAATTGCTTTCCTACCAGTACAAAGTTAAAAAAGTTAAATAGGGAAAATGGTATAATTCCAAATCTTGAAGCAGAATATGATAGAGAAAAGAATCAGTAGATTTAAGGAATTTTAGCAATAAAAAGCATTAGCCAAAAATAAAGCTAATGCTTTTTTATTGGTGGGGCTATCGCTCGTTTTTTAAAATCTTAATCTAATAGTTTATCCATTTATTCCTTTTGCTTGTTAATTTCTTTTGTCATTCGTTTATCTCTTTTAACAGCTTTATAATTTTGGTATCGTAGCATAGTTAATTTTTCTATAATCTGGTTATAAAAATTATGGAGTGTAAGTTCTTATCTTAGTAAGCCATTATAATTTTTTAATTCTATTATCAAAAGACGAAATCATTATTGGGATTAATCATAAACAAAAAATATTTACAAAAGAGTAATTATACGATGAAATATATTGTTAAGTAAAATTAGGCTTAATATGACTAAAGTTTTTTACTTTCAATAAAAAAAACAAAAAAAAATTGATTTACCTCTTGACAATCAAAAAAAAACATGGTAGCATAAAAAACGTTGTCGAGGGACACGTTGGGTTTGGCTGTAATGTGGCTTTTGCAACTTTGTTGGTTACTATGTTTTGAGTAAAACCAAGTGAAGATTGAAAACCGAATAATTATTAGAGTTAAGTCTGCATAAGTAATCCTTTAACGTTTAATTGAGGTGTATTGGATTTTTAGTTTAAATTTGTTTGAGAGTTTGATCCTGGCTCAGGATGAACGCTGGCGGCGCGCTTAACACATGCAAGTCGAACGGAATTTGTAACTTCGGTTGTGGATTCAGTGGCGGACGGGTGAGTAACACGTGGATAACTTGCCTTTTAGTGGGGGATAGCTGAGAGAAATCTCAATTAATACCGCATAATGTAATTTGTTCGCATGAATAGATTAATAAAGATGAAAATCGCTAAGAGATAGGTCTGCGTCTGATTAGCTAGTTGGAGTGGTGATGGCACACCAAGGCGACGATCAGTAACCGGTTTGAGAGAATGAACGGTCACATTGGGACTGAGATACGGCCCAGACTCCTACGGGAGGCAGCAGTGGGGAAT
>CAMKTI010000117.1 GCA_946415665.1 uncultured Clostridia bacterium | reverse complement strand
TGCAGCTTTTTCAACCATGCGTATCCATAATGGTCGTGTATCAGTAGTATATCTAGTTTTATTTACAACAAAATCAACCGGACAACCATTTTCATCAAAAAGACGGACAATCGCTCTGGCGTCATCATAGTCTCTTATTATATTTTGTTGTATATAACGACCCATTCCTTGAGAAATAAGCCCAATAAATATTGACATAAAATAGCACGTATTGCCTCTTTGTTTAACAATAAATTCATTATTTTCGTCAAAAAGCGTAATTTTACCATTTGGGTAAAGTTTCCCATTGCATTCAGTATATTCATCTGAAAAGTCAAAATATTCATCACCCACAAAAATTACGGGAACCCCATCATTTTTTTCATATCGTTCTATGCACTTCATTTTTTTTTGATATCTATCTAAATCTTTTTTATACGATTCATAATTTTCATTGTTTTTCTTCTTATCTTTAATTTTTTGACTAAACTGTTTTATTTCTTTTTGAACGTTCGCTTTTTTAGCTTTGATAAATTCGCCAGCAATTGTTCCTTTTTCTTTATCAATTTCTCTTTGTGCCTCTTGTTTTCCAGCTTCTTGAAATTCTCCAACACAATCCTTATAATCACATTGTTCATATTTCTTATTAAAGACATCCTCTGCAATCTTTTGATAAGAATCTTTTATCAGTTTTATATTTTCTTCATCTGATTTTTTATTATTAATCTTTTTCTCTTTCTCTACATCTATTTTTTCTTTAAGCTCGTTCATAATTTTTTGTTCCATCTGCAATTTTTCCGAATTAAATAATACATTAGGCATATTTTTTTTGACACACATAAGATAATAAGATAAACTTGATAAGGAATCGTTTCCATCAAAGAAAATCGATTTGAGTTCATCATTTTTTTTAGTCAATAAACTTTTTAAAAAACTATCAAGTTTCTCATTCTTTCCTTCGTCGTTCAAATTAAGATATAGACTGCATTGGGTTTCGTTTGTCTTTGACAGATAATACACATAGCTATTACTCATATTATTATCAAACATATTTTTCAAAGCATAAAAATATTCAACAAAACTAGAGAATTTATCTATTATTTTTCTAACTTTTTGAAAATCACTTTTACCCAAAGCCAAATTTATTTTTGAATTTTTATAATCACTTATTGCCTTTTCACGCTCTTTTTCATTTTCATAAAATGTGGATGGTAACTCTATTTTACGCAGTTTTTCAATCTCTTTATCTATTTTTTCATTTATATCTAAAAGCTCTTGATACTTTTCTATAAATTTATAAGCATGATCTGAAGCTGTAACGATCTCAATAATTTCCATATATGTTTCAGATTCCATATTTACAAAAGCATCAAATCTTTTGATGTCAAAATTTTCTATATTAACATCCATAAAAGCTAAAAAAATTTTTTCTACGGTACGCGCTACTTTATTTAAATCTGCAACCGGAGTATCTTTATCAATATCAATTTCAAGCGCATGCATAATAGCTATACTTTCATCTATTTTTTTATTATCACTGATTTTCTGGTTATCTTTATGAAAATGATTTATGGCAAACGTAGCAACATGAACATCTTTGTATTTCTGTCTTAACTCCCCCTCGATTGTTATTTCTGATTTATCTTCTTTATTTCCTTTATCTTTTTTATCTTTTAATTGTAAACCTGGATTAACGTCACTAAAACGTTTTACAACATTATTTATCGGTGTCTTTAAATCCGCAAATATACTATTTTTTTCAACAAACTCCATATGTTTGCTATATTTTTTTCGCATTTCGTCAGTGGTAGCGGTTATTTTAAAAAAATCTTCACGCTTTTCTATTGTGCATTTATCATTCCACAATATTTTTTCTTCGAGCTTATTTTTAATTTCTTGTTCTGGAGGATTTTTTAAATCATTAATTATTTTTGACATATCACCATATCTCATTTGCGTAACATTTAAAGCATTTAAATGTACAGCTATTAACTGAACTTCCTTACTATTATTTTCGTTTTTTTCCGCCAATTGCTCAAACTTAAGCTCTAATACCTCTTTTATCGATTTTGTTCCAATTTTCTCATAAAAATTGTTAACACCATAAGCATCTTTTTTAAAGAAATTGTCCAACGCACAAATATAACTTTGCAATTCAGATATTCTCTTTATTATAGATTCAATCTTTTCCAAATCATTTTTATTCAAAATTAAATCCATTCTAAATAAAGCACGATTACATCGACGTCCATTTTTTTTATTTCTCATATCAATCGTTTTATTATTATCTAAAAAAACCTCATAACGTTCTATCAAGTGTAGCTTGCACACACAGGTCGCTGCCCATATAGCATTATAAAATTCTGCATAATCTTCTTTACTGAAGTTCATAAAATCATCAAATTTTTTGATCTCAAAAAGCTTTGGGTTGACACTCATAAAAGCCCCAAAAATTTTCTCTATATTATTAACAAGATCAATTTGTTGTTGAATATCATAATCGTATGAATTATCTGATTCATCATTAAAGTCGTAAGCTTCAACATTCCCCTTAATTGTTTCCAACATACATTTGATTTCATTTTTTTTTTCGTCAATTGCATTTGTATTAATTACTTTTTTTTCTTTTTTATTAGTATTACTATTATCATTTAGAAGACAAAAATTATTTTCCTCTCTTTTTTCTTCGTCTTCGATGTTGTTTTTTTTCGCTTCCGGTTTTCCTTCTTCAATTACGTTTATATTAATCACATCTATAGCAATTTTATTTTTGTCGTTGTCTTTTTCTTTTTTACGCCAAAAATTTACAACAAATATGCAACATATAAGCCAGTCAATATCTGCTTTATAATGATTTTGTTTTAGCTTATCTAAATCAAACCTTATTCCGTCCTCGTCTCGAACAAGATAATCATAAAGCTCTTGATATTTTTTCGTCATCTCTTCGTCTTCATGATTTATTTTAAAAAAATCACCACTGTTATTTTTGCCACTCTTAGTAATTTCCTCTTCCATAATAAATTCCTCCCTAAAAACTATTGATAAAAAATCAAATTTGTAGCCATCACAACTACAACTTAATTTTAAAACAAAAATTCTAACATGTCAATATATAGATTAAATTTTTTTTATGAAATTAATAATTTATGTATAGAAAATTTTTGTACGCAAAAAAAATGCGGCGATATAAATTAAAATTTTTATATCCCGCATTTTTTATTTTCTTGACTCCACAAACACAATTTATTTAAAAAACAAATTTCGCATTTTGGTTTTCTTGATTCACAAATCTTTCTTCCGTGTGCTATCAATTGCAAATTTATCCTTATCCAATTTCCTTCCGGAATAATTTTCATCAAATCAAATTCGATTTTATCTGCATCATTATTTTTCGTCCAACCGACTTTTTGACTGATTCTTTTTACATGTGTATCGACAACTATACTCGGAATTTTAAAAATATGTGACCGAATTACGTTAGCAGTTTTTCTTCCAACTCCTGCCAAACTCGTTAATTCTTTTATCCCGCTCGGCATTTTATAATTAAAATCCATTTTTAATTTTTTTGCCATCAGAATTATATTTTTTGCTTTATTTTTATAAAATCCAGTTGATTTTATATCTTGCTCCAAAATTTTTTGCTCAGCATTACAAAAATCATCCAAAGTTTTATATTTTTCAAACAAACTTTTTGTCACAATATTAACTCTTGCGTCAGTACATTGCGCGCTCAAAATTGTCGCTATTAATAATTGCCAATCACTTTTATAATCCAAATAGCATTTTAAATCACCGTAATTTTTATCCAGCAAATCTAAAATTTTATATACACACTCTTTTTGCATCTTTACTCACCAAAAATTTCATTAATCAAACCTGTCGAAACCATTACCAATTATTCTTGACGAATTTGTCACAGAAATAAAAGCTTTGGGATCAATTTTTTTTATATAATTTTGCAATTTAATTGCTTGCCTTCGCGACAAAATCGTTGTCACAACATTATAATTATGTTCTGTAAAAGCTCCATGCGCTTCATGAATTGTTGCACCGCGATGCAATTCATCACAAATAAATTTTTTAATATCTTCATTTCGACTTGAAATTATGACAAGAATTTTATAGACGTGAATACTTTCCATTACCGAATCCAAAACAAAAGATTTTAAACAAACTCCCAAAACCGAAAACAAACAAACTTCTGCACCAAAAATTAACCCTGTTCCAAATGCAACTAAAAAATCTAACATCAACATAACTATACTTAATTTTATTTTAAATAATTTATTTATAATTTTGCCCAGAATATCTGTTCCACCAGTCGTCGAATTATAACTAAAGACTAAAGCGTTTCCAACTCCCGGCAAAAAAACACTGTAAATCAACTCTAATAATTTTTGATTTGTCAAAGGCAATTTAATCGGCCAAAAAAAATCAAATATCCAAACTAAAAAAGATAAAACAAACGAACCATAAATAGTATTAATCGTAAATTTCTTGCCTAAAATAAAATATCCAAAAAACAAAAAAACTAAATTTAAAACAAACATGACCATACCAACAGAAATATTATTAAAAAAATAGCGCAAAATTATAGCAATTCCACTTGTTCCTCCAAGTGCAAAATGATTTGGCGTTTTAAAAATATGTATATCTAGCGCAATTAAAATTAAACCTAGATTTACGTATAAAAACTCGTTTGAAGAAAGTTTTCGTTCACCCATTATTTTCCTCCGAAATAATTTTATACATCGAAGCAGCATTTTTTTTTCCGACGGTTTCCGTCAAACTCAAAACTTCTATTTTTAATATTTTATTTCCGAACTTAATTTCTATTACGTCACCGACTTTTAAATTTAAACCCGCTTTTGCTGTTTTATTATTCACAAGAACTTTTGCATTATCACAGGCTTGATTTGCAACAGCCCGCCGTTTAATAATACGCGATACTTTTAAAAATTTATCTAAACGCATAATTTTTCCCCCTTGTATCAAAAAAACAAAAACAGCCGTATAAAAATTATACATGCGACGGCTGTTTTATTTGATTTACTATTTCTTTTTAGCTAGAGCTTCTTTTAAACTTTTTCCAACTTTGAAACGTACTGTTTTTGTCTCAGGAATTGTCATAAGAGTTCCGTCTTTTGGATTTCTACATTTTCTTTCCGCACGAACAGTAGGTTCAAAACTGCCAAAACCGATAAATTGAACCTTTTCACCGTCTATTAAAGCGTCGCTTACCACTTCAAAACAAGCGTTTACAACTCGCTCGATATCTGTTTTTGGCAAATTTACTTTCGAAGCAACATCGCTTATAAGCTGCGTTTTGTTCACTGAAATTCCCCCTTTAAAACAAATTATTATTTTTTTATGAACTGCGAGTAT
>CAMKTI010000116.1 GCA_946415665.1 uncultured Clostridia bacterium | reverse complement strand
TTTGACAGCTTCGCATTATGTTTTTGATCTTATTGCTGCGCCTTTGGGTACCATTGTGCGTACAATATGGGGTTGTATAAGATTATATATAAAAACAAAGCCAAAAGGTTTTTTTCAACATCTTTGGTTTGTTTTTAAATCATTATTTTTGGTGATATATAATTTGATTAAATTGCCGTTTCTTTTGGTTTATAGAGCAACCTTCGGTTTAATTGAACATGCTGTTGGAATTACTGGTCCGATGATGGTTCTTGTAATTGTTGAACGGGGGCGTCGTGTATTGCGGGGTAAGGAAATACAATGTTGCGTAGATACGAGAATGCCAATCGTGACCAATAAATTTGAGGGCAGGCAGGCGCTAGTTGGATGTTCTAATCTAACACTTCTTTTTCTCTTTGCTGTAGCATTTATAGAATTCGAAAGTCTATTATTTAACGATTCGAAGAAGCATGGTAAAGTTAAAAAGTTTTTTACAGGTATTTGGAACAAAGTACACGGGAAATTTGGTGAGTTTGCGGAATGGCTATTGTTACCTAAAATTGATTCAGATGAATTGAAAACGACGGTGAATGGTAATCATAGTGATGGAATAAAAAAACAAATACAAATTCTGCCGGATGCACCAAAGGAAGGAGATAATATATTTAACTCTATCCTCCATCCTGTGCTGGAAGCATAATCGTGTTTATATAAAATAAAAATAGAAAATAGAATGTGCAATGCTTTCCATAAATAGAGAATGATCGTAAATAGAGTGTACTACCAAAAAAATATGGAAACTGGCACACAGTTTATATAAAATTTAGTAGATGGCCGAAGAGCGGTGCGATTGTCAAAGCCATTGCTTTTTTTCTTTCAAATCTCAAATTTAGAAGCTACGAAAAAACAAAAACTGCTTGATAAGGAGAATTATATACTCTTCATTTGAAGATGAAACTTTGGCTTTGGCCAGGGACTGTGGATTTAAGACAATTGTTCCACCTAAAAAAAATTATAAGTTACCCTGGAGTTACGATAAACACCTTTATAAATGATGCAACAATATCAAACGATGTCTTCTGAGATTGAGAAACACTTTAGAAAAGTTTTTACTTACTACGATAAGCTTGGTTCTATTTTTATTTCTACCATATCCCTTGCTTTTATTTTTGACTTGCTTTTTATGTGAACGCTGCCTAATTTAGAAGTCATTATTGCTAGAAATATCATTCCAATTTGGCCTGACAGACGTCGAGAATGAAAGCTGACAGCAAGGATATTTCATGATTTCTTAATATGGAGTAGCATAAAAAATAAAATCTGTAGTAAAAACTTTTGGCAGATACAAATCTGCCTAGTTTATATACAAAGAAACAAAGAGGTAACAGGAAAAACAACTGTTCTTCTACTGTCTCACTTGGCCAATCGTGCTTGCAATTTTAACTCAATAACATTAAGTAAAAAAATATTTTTATATATACTTGATTCGGTTTGATTTTATATAATTACTGTAATAGAGTGTTGTGTGCAGTTTAAAGTTTTTTTTATATAATGGAGAAAAATATTTTTTGGTGCTGATTTTATTTTTTATTATTTCGGGTGTATTTTAAATCATGAGTGATATGCATAAAGGACATAGGGAACGCATGAAAAAATATTTTTTGGATTGCGGTTTAGATTCATTAAGTGACCATCAAGTACTTGAATTATTATTATTTTATTGTGTGCCAAGACGTGATACGAATGAGTTGGCGCATAAAATGATAAAAGAATTTGGTTCTTTATATAATTTATTTGATAGCGATCCACATGTTATTGCGAGAAAATGTAAAGTGAGTTTAAACGTTGCAATATTAATTGCGATGATGCCACAAATAGCAAGAAGATATTACACGAGCAAATTTTTGCTTGATAGACCTGTATTAAATTCGACAAAAAAAATTGGTAATTATGGAATTGCTTTGATGCTTGGGAGAACAGTCGAACATTTTTTTATTATTTGTTTGAACAGCCAAAGAAAATTAATTGAATCTGTTTTGGTTGCAGAAGGAACGGTTGATGAAACGCCAATATATCCAAGAAAAATAGTCGAAATTGCTTTAAAATATCATGCGACAAGTATAGTTTTATTGCATAATCATCCGGGCGGTTCATTTTTGCCGTCGCAACAAGATATAGATTCAACGAGAAAAATAATTTCTGTGCTTGAGCCAATAAATATAGAAGTTCTGGATCATATAATAATTTCTGGCAATGAATATTATAGTTTTGTGGAAAATGAAATGCTGGATTAAAAGATTTAAAATTTAATTTGGTGGATTTATAAATTTGTGTGATATTAAAAGATGAGTTTATATTTTTTTTATAAAGTAAAATTTTTGGTTGGGAGTTATATAAAATATGGATATGAAATTGTTGTCGCCAATGATGCGTCAGTATATAGATTTAAAAAATAAACATAAAGACTGTCTTTTATTTTTTAGATTAGGAGATTTTTATGAGTTATTTTTTGAGGATGCAAAATTAGTTTCGAAGGAATTAGAATTAACTTTAACGGGAAAAAGTTGCGGTTTGGAAGAAAGGGCACCTATGTGCGGAATTCCTTATCAAGCCGTTGATAGTTACATAGTTAAATTAATTGAACTTGGATATAAAGTTGCGATTGCAGAACAAATGGAAAATGCTCAGGATTCGAAAAATCTTGTAAAACGAGAAATAACTCGAATTGTTACACGCGGAAATATTTTGGATATGAATATTTTGGATGAAAAGAAAAATAATTATATTGTTTGTGTTTATAAAAAAAATAATGAATGTGCGATTGCATCGGTTGATATTACAACGGGAGAATTTTTAGTTACGTGTTTAGAAAATACGGATGAAAGAAAAATAATTGATGAGGTCGCAAAATTTAATCCGGCGGAAATTATTATTAATAATAAATGTGGCATGGAAAAAATTTTTTTTGATGTATTTGAAATAAAAGCAGAAAAATATTTTGATTGGGCATTTGATTTTGATAATGCGAATAAGAAATTATGTGAGCATTTTAAAGTTTTTAATTTGAGTGGATTTGGTTTTGAGAATAATAAATTTGATAAGAATTGTATTATTGTTGCCGGAGCGTTGTTAGATTATTTATATGGGATACAAAAGAGTTTTCAGGCACAAATAAGTTTGATAAAAAAATATTTTGATAGTGAATTTATGATAATAGATATTGCTTCGCGAAAAAATTTAGAATTAACGCAAACGAATAGAGATAAAAATAAAAGAGGATCACTTGTTTGGGTTTTAGATAAAACTCGGACGGCAATGGGTGCAAGATTATTGAGGAAATGGATTGAGCAACCGTTAATAAATGTTTTGGAGATAAATAAAAGATTAGATGCGGTCGAAGAGTTTTTAAAAGATATTGTTTCGCGCGAAGAAATAAAAGAATTGTTAAATACGGTTTATGATATAGAGAGATTATTAAGTAAGATAGTAAATAATATTGCGAATGCAAAAGATTTAGTTTGTCTTGGAAAATCTTTTGAGCATTTGGTTGATATAAAAAATATAATTAGAGATTTTAAATGTGATTATGTAAAAGAAATTTATAATAAATTTGATGATTTGCAAGATATATTTAAGTTAATTAATACGGGTTTTTTTGATGAAGTTCCGATGAGTTTGCACGAGGGAAATTTTATAAAAACAGGATTTAATAACGAGTTGGATGAGTTAAGAGAAATAAAAGAGCATGCGGCGCAAATAATTTATAATCTTGAAGAAAAAGAGCGAGACAAAACGGGAATAAAAAATTTAAAAATAAGAAATAATCGTGTGTTTGGATATTATATTGAAGTGACTAATTCGAATAAAAATCTTGTGCCGGATTATTATATAAGAAAGCAAACGCTGGCTAATTGTGAAAGATTTTTTACGGATGAATTAAAAAAAATAGAAGATAAAATTGTTAATGCGCAAGAAAAAATAAATGAGCTTGAGTATAAAATTTTTTTAGATATCGTGAAAAAAGTTATAGATAATATTTTTAGAATTCAAGAGACAGCAAATTTTATTTCTGTAATTGATGTTTTAATTTCGTTTGCAGATGTAGCTGACAGAAATAATTATGTAAAACCAGAAATAAATTTAAAAGGAAAAATAGATATAAGAGCTGGGCGACACCCGGTAGTTGAAAAATTTTTGAATAATAATTTTATTGATAATGATACTTATTTGGATTTGGATCAAGATAAAATGATAATAATAACCGGACCGAATATGGCAGGAAAATCAACTTATATGAGACAGACGGCTTTGATAGTTTTGATGGCGCAAATCGGATGTTTTGTTCCGGCAGAAAAAGCAAATATAAGTGTCGTAGATAGAATTTTTACACGCGTCGGAGCTTCTGATGATTTAGCAACTGGACAAAGTACTTTTATGGTTGAAATGAATGAAGTCGCAAATATTTTAAACTGCGCAACGAAAAATAGTTTGGTAATAATTGATGAAGTTGGACGCGGAACGGGAACTTATGATGGATTGAGTATTGCTTGGTCAGTAATAGAATATATTTCGCAAGAATTAGGATGTAAAACTTTGTTTGCGACACATTATCATGAATTAACTGAGCTTGAAGGAAAAATTTTTGGCGTAAAAAATTATTGTGCGGCAGTTAAAGAAGATGGCGATAATGTAATTTTTTTAAGAAAAATAATTCCCGGCGGAATGAATCAGAGTTATGGAATTTATGTTGCGAAATTAGCTGGATTACCTGATAAAATTTTAAAACGCGCGCAAGAAATATTTTTAATGCTTGATGAAAATGACACGAATAAAAATAATAAAGACAAAAACAAAGAAGTTTTTTATGGCGCAAAAAAGCCGTTTGACGAAGAAGCAAACAGAATTATTATTAGAGAACTGAAAAAAATTGATATTAAGAAAATGTCGGTAAGAGAAATTTTACGCGCGATTTCTAGTTTGCAAGACAGGTGTTAGTTTTGTTTTTTTGAGAAGTAATAAAAAACAAGTCTATATCTTAAATAACATTACTTAAAAAATTATACATAGTGATAAATTCTTATGTTTTAATAGGCCGTGAGATTACTTTGCCTGTATCAATTGCCGTTTTAAATTTATACTTTGATTTCACTCTTAGAAATTTATTCAATGGTATTTTGAAGTTTTGCCAAAACCTGATCTTTATATTCTATAGGCAATTCTAAATTATTCATAGCTGTGTCAATATCAACCCCATATTTTGTTATCAAATTGGCAATTGCCTCGATTTTACCTCTAATTTCACCTTCCTTAATTTCCTCTCTTTTACCTTTTCTTATCCCTTCTTTAATCCCTTCTTTTTTGCCTTTTTTAATCCCTTTTTTCATACTCTCTTCAAGCATATATTTTTCTCTTGCCATATTATCCATTTTACTTTTTTGTTCG
>CAMKTI010000115.1 GCA_946415665.1 uncultured Clostridia bacterium | reverse complement strand
TCAATCTCAGGAAATATCGCTCGATATTATCGCGATGTTTATAAAGGTGTTTATCATAAAAACAACGGAATTTACGATTTCTTTAGGATAAACAAGTCCCGCTGTACAAACTACTTCTATTTGATAAGAATATTACCTAGAGACACAAACTATTCATATTCGAATGCATTTTTATTTTTGCTATCTATATGAAATTGGTCCTTCTTTACCGTTATTTATGTCACCTAAACTTTTATCAACAGCATTACTTTTGATTTGTGAACAACACTGATTTAAAATATTCATTAATTTTTTTCCAAAACAGACATGTCACACCAACCGTTATCGTAATTAAAGACAACAAAAATAACAAAATGACAAGTATACTTTTCAAACCTATGATCAAAGTTACAACAAATAAAATAATTCCAAGTAGCAATAAAATTACTGTGGCAATTAATCTTTTTTTATTATTATTGGTATTTTGCTTATTAGACGGTTGTTTATATTTAACAAAATTATTAGTTAATTGTTTTTCATTCACGAGTGAAAAATGATTCTTCATCTTTTATTGTCAAATCTGAACAAATTAAATTAATAATTTCTCCTATATCGTTATTTGTTAAATTATCAATATTTATCAATCCGCGGGTACTATCTTTAGGATTACCAAAAAGACATTTTTTTACATTATCCCAATATGCTTCTCGTTCTTGCAGCGTATCTTTCTTATTCTCTTGATACCACCTGTTTGCTCGATCACATGCCGACCCCCCGCCCTCTGTCCCGAAGTGATTATAAGGATCCCCCATACGCAGTTTTTTCGCTGATACTAAGTTAATAAATTTGTCTTTACTTAAAAATTTATTCTCTGATTTCAAAATATCCAATAGATTTTGTACAAAAACCCATTCAGCATGCGCTCTAGCAAGCGACAATTCCAAACGAGTTTGTTCATCAATTTTTTTATTAACAAATGATTGAAAATCATCGTATGACTTAAGAAATACTTGTCCATCTTCTAATTTTTCACTCATCTTAAATCTTCTTCTAAAAATTTTTTACAACACTATAAATTATAAAACAAAAATTTTTATTTGTCAAGAGATAACAAAAATATTTTTACATGAATTTAATTTCAATCCAAAAATATATAATCCAACGAATTTAAGTTCTATTTTGATACAAAAAAAACGCGAGCTAAACTCGCGCTCTATTTTTTGCTCTTTATTTTTTATTTTTATATTTAAATTCCCGTATGACCAAATCCGTTTTTATCTCTTTGTGTTTTAAAATTAAAATCCAAATAACTTTTATCATCAATCAATTTAAATTCAGGCCTGTAAACTTTATTTATAACTAATTGCGCAATTCTATCACCACGTGAAACAAAAAAATCTTTTTCACCCAAATTTATTAAAATAATTTTTATTTCGCCACGATAATCAGCATCAATTGTTCCCGGCGCATTTAAAACTATTATTCCAGAGTTCAAACTTAATCCACTACGAGATCTTACTTGTGCTTCAAAATTTTTTGGCAAAATAATTTTTATTCCCGTCGGTACTAATTTTATTTTCCCTACGGGAATTTTTACTGGCTCAAAAACATTTGCATATAAATCCATTCCTGATGCAAATTCTGTCATATATTTTGGCAAAGGCAAATCTTTTGCACTTTCGTCTTTATTTATATAAAAATTATTTTCTTCCACTATATATTTTCTCCAACTATTTTTTTTAAATCATAATTATCTCGCGCAACACAAGACAAACTTATTTTACTAAAATCAAAAATTTCTCTTATCAAACTATAAATATCATCCAAATTAATTTTATCTATCTCATCAATAATTTCTTCCGAAGTTAAAATTTTATTATAAAAAACCATATATCTTCCAAGCGAATTCATTCTGCTCGACGAACTTTCCAAATTTAATAAATAACTTGCTTTTAATTGCTCTTTTGATTTCGACAATTCTTTTTGACTTATCAAATTAACATCAAGATTTTTTATCTCGTGAATTATAAATTTCAAACAATCTTCTACTTTACTCGGATTAATTCCTGCATAAATATTAAACAATCCAACTTTTTCATAACTATAATTATAAGAAAAAACAGAATAAGCCAAACCATTTTCCTCGCGTATTTTTTGATATAAACGCGAACTCATCCCACAGCCAAAGATATTATTAAACACAGCCAAAACATAAATTTTCTCGACCAAATTTTTTACTCCGGGAAATCCTAAACAAATATGAACTTGTTCTATATCCTTTTTTTTAATCACAAAATCATTTTTATATTTTACTTCCAAATTTTTTTTCTCTGCGCGATTATTTTTTATTCCGCCAAAATATTTTTTTATTTTCTCTAGCATTTCTCTCGTTTCAAAATTTCCTGCGACACTTATAATTATATTTTCGCCAAAATAATTTTTTTCATAATAATTTTTTAGTTTCTCATGCGAAAACGATTTTACATTATCAATACTTCCTAAAATTGGCCAAGCCAAACTACTACCATCAAAAACTTTTTGATGCATCAACTCAAAAACTAATTCTTCAGGCGTATCTTCATACATATTTATTTCTTCGATTACAACTTGTTTTTCGCGTTCTATTTCTTCGTCACTAAAACTCGAATTCAAAAACATATCTGCCATAATTTCTAGCGCTTTATCAAAATTTTTATCCAAAATCTTAAAATAAAAGCAAGTCATTTGTTTTGTCGTAAACGCATTTATTTGCCCGCCAATCTCATCCATTTGTTCAGCAATATCTTTTGCACTACGTTTATCCGTTCCTTTAAAAATCATATGTTCTATAAAATGTGAAATTCCGTTTATATTTAAATCTTCGTTTTGTGAACCAACTTTTACCCAAATCCCAAAACTTATTGACCGCACAAACGAAATATTTTCGCTGACAATTTTTATTCCGTTATCAAGCGTATTTATTTCATACATATTTTTTTCCCCTTTAAATTTTATTTTTCATCGCACTGCGAAATTATAAACAATAATTTTTTTGCATCCAATAATCTAAAAAAAATTACACTTTATATAACGCAACAACAATTTTATTTTCATAAACATAACTATTAATTTTTATTTTATAATCTTTGTCGTTCACGAATTTAAAATCCTTGCCGCCATAAGATGTCGCAGCGTCTTTATCCTGTTCAACATATTTTACTTCGAGCGAATGAGGATGTCTTTCCGTAACTTTTAAATTTGCTTTTAAAACAGCATTATATAACGTGCTGCTAACCTGACAACTTCCTCCGCCATATCCTTTTGATTTTTTGCCTTTTATAAAAATTTGAGCTTTTTTATAGCCATTTTTTTTATTCGTCGGTCCAACAGTCTCGTTATAAGAAAAAGTTTCTCCGGGTAAAATTTCCTTTCCATTAATTTTTTTGGCCGACAACTTTATATTTTCTGCACGCCCAAAACTTTTAGTATTAAATTCCGTTGCAAACTCAGAAATTTTTTCGTAACCATCAAATTCTGTTGCTTCAGTTTCTATAAAATTATTTTTATCGTGATGATTTTTTTTATCGACAAACAAAAACAGTCCAAACAAAAAAATTAAAATTGCGACCGTAATTTTTTTCATGTAGCAAACTCCTTTTACTAGATTGATAAATTTATTATCAAACGAAAAAAAATTTATATACATAAAAAATATGCGTGTGTTTTATTTTTAATAAAAAATCAAGCTTAAAATATTGAGTCAGTCCCAAAAAATATGTAAGCCTTGTTTTGAGTCAAAATTTTTACGACACAAAAAAACAGCCTTCTGATTCTTTTCAAAGACTGTTGTAAGATATAATTATTCGATTCCTATTTAATAGTAATTTCGTTTTTACTTTCTTTTTGTTTTTTTTCTTCTTGGATTAAATTTTTATACAATGAACATTGGTTTTTTGCTTCATTTAAATATTTTTCTATGGAATATGAACATGAATTCCAAGTGGTAATCAATTGTTTTCTATCTTTGTCGTCACAATTAACATCAATATTATGTTTTGTTTTTGTGGAGATTATATTGTTATTTTTATCTTCATTGATGGTAATTTGATCTTGTCGATTAATCTGAAGAATGTTAGGAGCGGCATTGTCTCCCATATTTTCTGTTTGATTTACTTTTTCTATTTCTGCTTTAGATGGCAATTGACTAGATTCATCTAGATTACTTTGATTGTCTTGTTTATTTTCGTTTGCACTTTTTAATAGTTTTTTTGCGCCAGTCCAAAAATTTTGGCAGTTCAAAGTGCATTGCTGTTGATTTTCAATCTGCAAACCGAAAACTTCCTTAACAGATTTTTTTTGTTTAATTGTTAATACCACAACCAAAGGAATAATCTTTTTTTCAAGTATTATTTTTATAATTTCTGAACGAAGTTTTTCTATAACTGAGCTATTTACATCTTTAACATTATTTAAAAGTTTATCCAAAGCATGTTTTTCGACTGCCTCTCCTTTCAACAATTTATTCACTTCCGCAAAACAATTTTTTCTTAACTCATGATATTTTTTATACATGGGATTTTCGCCTGTAGTAACAATTTTCCAACAACAATAAAATGGTTTTGCTCCAGGTAACCCCCACAAAAAACTACAATCGCAATCACAATCACAAATTCGCAGATCACAATCACAATCACACCTACTGCATCCGCCGCCTTGCGCTATACCAAATAAAACCAAAAGAACAAGTGCAATTAGACATACTGCAATATACAAAGCATCAGCTGCTAAAACCAACACACATATTGGAAAAATAGCAGTAGACAAACCAAAAGCTATACACCCAAAAAGTGCAAGAATGCGCTTGAGCCAATTACATCTCGTAGGATTTTCTGATTTTAACACTTCATTTTTTGCGTAACTCAATCTACTTAAATAACGAAATAATGCACAAGCACCATAAAAACATCCTATTAAAATTCCGCTTGCCAGCGCTGTACATAAAACAGGGACACAACCACAGAACAAGCTTACTAACCAGAAGCCATCAGACAATGCCCACAAAATCATCGCAGGCAAAAATTTTATTCCAAGAAAAACAGCTACACTTGGAATACCAATAGTTAAAATAAATATTAGAAAAACAATAAACCCGTATTTTAAAATTTCTAAAAAAGTCCAAGAAGATTCTGAAATTGCATTTTTTTCTATTTGGTACTCCATTATCTATCACCTCCCCTAAAATTAATTTACTTTATAAAACCAAAAATCGTATGGTTTTTCAATTTCGCAGTATCAAACTGCTTTTGTATTTTATCAGAAAGAAATCCATTCTTCAATTTCTATATTTGTTTTTTGTTTAAATGTTTAGCATCAGAAAAAATATATAAAATAAATTTAGACACTGTTTACACAAATAAAATAAAAAAAATAAACTATAAAATAAGGTATAATGAAGAAAGATAAAAAATAGGAGCA
>CAMKTI010000114.1 GCA_946415665.1 uncultured Clostridia bacterium | reverse complement strand
TTCCTGAGATTGAAACACTTTGGAAAGGTTTTTACTTGTTCTAATAAACTTGATTATATTTTTATCTCTACCATCTCCATTGCTTTGACTTTTGACTTGACGAAACAGATGTAAACACCAAAAGAGCATTCCAGAAAGTCATCAATATGCCTGTTCAGTAACAGATAACTCAGAAAAAGAAAGTAATATTCAAAGTTTATCGTATCCCATTGAGCATAATTACACGAGAAAAAATGCAGCTAGTTATCAATTTATAAGTAAGAGCAATAACATAGAAGCTAATTTGAATGAAACTGAATTTTTTATTTTTGCAACCGCTATTTGGTTTGCAAAAGAAAATTTCTTAAAAATAATCTTTTGTAATCTCGGTGCAGTCGTAAGTAGTTTTTTATGGTGTTGGATTCCGGCTGTATGTTTTGTTGTTTCGTTTGCGACTTTATTATTTTTTGATAAACGTATCGATGTTCCAGGAACATGGAATTTTTTTTAAGAAACAAAACGGAGAACTATCTATCTCCAATAAAAGAAATGATTTAATGAATATAGTTAACAATAAACAACCAGTACAAAATTTAAATAGAAATACAAATAATAATCAATAAAATATAATTAGAATTGGTATACAAAACTCTGAAAGCTTAAATAGTATGATGCTTCAAGTTCATTATTTTTCTCTCTCCAGACCCACACCTTTATTTTCGGAAATCACATTTTCGTATTCTGAACCAATCAACTTATTTTTCCCATCTACCCTATATGAATCAATCTGTTGGCGCAAAAGATCATTCTGCCTATTAATGTTTTTTATTGACAAAATCAAAATCACAATGAGTGTTATCAAAATTGCTTCGACAGAAAAAACAACTATTGGGATTGCTACGTTGCTAAATAATAAACCAACGATTCCGAGATAAGTTAGAAGAAAAATGGCAATCGCGATTAACAGTATCAAAAATATAATTCTTGCGATTTTACCACCGAGCGATATTTTTTCATTGGTTTTTGATTTTTGAGAGTCAAGATTCTCATTGTTTTCGAGTGGCTTGTAATCTAAATATGGGATTTCTTTTATTTTTATTTTTTGATAGCTATCTGCTTCTTCCTTTTGCTGCTCCATTTCCTTTCGTTTCCAGTTTGCATATTTTGTTTTACATTTTTTAGCTTGCTCTCCATATCCGTCTTCACCGCCTCCACATACATAACTTCGTATCCAAGAATTAACACCCTCATCACGAAATCTTGGATTATGTCTTTCCACAAATGTAATTATTTTACCACCTCTTCTATCTTTATTATAGAGGCTATCAATCTGATTAATTATCTGTTCAATTTTTTTCTTGTCGATTTCGTTTTTGTTTCCCATATAAGGCACATATGGCACTTCTACTTCCAAATTCTTCTTACAAAAATTTTGAAGTTCAAAAATATAAGGAATAATATCCACCAAAAAGTCTTCGCCAAGATCTACCTTTAGCAAATTCTCAGAAATTTCCCCTTCAGAGTTTCGTATATGTATACCTTGGTACCACATTGTATAAATCAAAGCACCACACAAACTAGGACAGACTGGGCCAAAATACAATTTTTTTATTTTTTTATCTAATTTGTTTTCCAAACCTATACATTTTATTTTTGATGATTCTGAATCATACACATAATTCACTTCATATGATCTTTTATCATCAAAATAGAATTTTATCTTATATTCTTGTTTTTCGTTTTCTTTCATTACACACACCTCACAAAAAAATTTCTTTCGTTCACGGACCGAGAAACAACACCAAATAAATTTAATTGTAAAACATAAAATTCCATTTGTCAATGTTTCATTTTAATTTTCTGATACCAACAAATAGCAAAAACAAAACAACCCGACGGTTGTTTCTGTAAAACCAAAAAACAAAAAAACTAAAATGGGCTTTCAGGGACTCGAACCCCGGACCATCCGGTTATGAGCCGGACGCTCTAACCAACTGAGCTAAAAGCCCAAAAAAAATTGCGGGGGCAGGATTTGAACCTACGACCTTCGGGTTATGAGCCCGACGAGCTACCAAACTGCTCCACCCCGCGCCAAAGCTGATGATCGGACTTGAACCGATAACCTGCTGATTACAAGTCAGCTGCTCTGCCAATTGAGCCACATCAGCAAAATAACAACCGACCCAAACAAAGCAATGACCCGTAGGAGAATTGAACTCCTGCCTCAGCCTTGAGAGGGCCGCGTCTTAACCGCTTGACTAACGGGCCATCAAACCAAACATCAAAACGCTCTTCTTATTTCTAACATAAAAAAAAACATGTGTCAAGTCTTTAAAAAAATTTTTTTGTTAAGCCATTTTTTTTATCTCGTTTTTTAAACGCATAATTATTCTTTTTTCAAGCCTAGAAATATAAGACTGAGAAATTCCAAGTTTATCAGCAACTTCTTTTTGTGTCAACTCTTCCCCATTTTCAGAGTTTATTCCGTATCGCAAATAAACAATTTGTTTTTCTCTTTTATTTAATTTATTTACGATAGCATAATTTAAAACTTTTTTATCCGTTTCTTCTTCAAATCGCGAAAAAATCATATCATTATCTGTCCCCAAAATATCCGCTAATAATAATTCATTTCCTGCTCCATCTGTATTTAAAGATTCATAAATCGAAATTTCATTTTGTGTTTTATTATTTCGCCTCAAATACATCAAAATTTCATTTTCTATACAACGTGAAGCATAAGTCGCGAGTTTTATATTTTTTTCGCTATGAAAAGTATTAATCGCTTTTATCAATCCAATCGTTCCAATCGAAATTAAATCTTCTAAATTTATATTCGTGTTTTCAAACCTTCGAGCGATATAAGCAACTAATCTTAAATTATGCTCAATTAATTTTGATTTTGCCGATAAATCATTTTCTTTCTCAAACAAAAAAATCATTTGTTTTTCTTCTTCATCTGAAAGTGGTTCCGGTAAATTTTCACTCCCGCCTATATAAAAAATAGATCCTTCGCCAAAAAATATTTTTTTTAAACTTAAAGCCCAGTTAAAAACTTTATTCCAAAAATTTTTAAGCATAAATAATATCCCCCAAAAAATTTTTTATTTTATTAAACTTGGATTTATTAAACCGCAATAATTTCTCGAGATTTTAAAATCACAAATCCCAATCAAAGCATTGGCTAAAATTATTTTTTCTCCACACAAAATTTTTATTTGGTCTGGATGAAAACAAATTAATAACCCATTTTTATTTCCAATTGATTTAAACGATACAAAATTAAATTTTATTTTTTTACATAAACACAGCATTTCAAAATTTTTATTTTTAATTGCTTGGAGTATATCTTGCGAAAAAATATTTTTTATCTTATCTAATTCGACAATAACAATCGGTAAACCTGTTAAATCATCGAACAAACAATTTCCTGTATCAACTAATGCCTGAAAACAAAATTTTTTTTCTCCGATGAAAATATTTATCTCGTAATAAACTTCTTTTGACAAAACAATTTTTTTTATATACTCGGCAAATAATTTTATAAAAATAAAAAAGATTGCACTGGAAACAAATAAAATTTTGAACGAAAAATTTTCTAGCCCTAAAAAAATTTTATTCACATCAAAAAAATAAAATAAACTGGTCGCCATCCCCCCAATTAAAAATCCAATTAGATTAATAAAAAATATTATTTTTGCCATATCAAAAAAATTATTTGGCTTAAAAACAAAAACGATTCCCAAAATCAAAATCAAAAGCGCAATCAAATTACTAAAACACAAATTAAAAACTGCAACGCAATTTAAAATCGTAGTCAATAAAACGCCAAAAAAAATTTTAAGTAACCTGATTTTTCTTTTTAAAATTTTTGCACACGCCCAAAAAATTATAAAATCCATGACAAAAGTTACGAGAAAAAACAGGTCACCGTAAATTTCTACTTGCACATCTGATTTCCCCCGGACAAACCATATAAATATTTTATTCGCATCAAAAAAATTTTTTGTCAAAATCAAAAACTAAGTAATAATAATCGGTTTACATATTTTGATAAAAAAATTGATTTGAGGAAAAAGATATTTTTGAATGGAAAAAAACGGAATAGAAAAATAAAAATGTGTGTTCAAATAAAATATTTTGCCATTATATTTTTACATTTAAAAATTTTTATTTGACATACATATTTTTTTGTTTTAGAATTACAAAGTATTCGAATACAAAATAAAATTAGAAACTTAGGAGATTAATTTTATGGAAAAAAAATCTGATTTTGTATCAAAGTTCATGACAAATATAAAAAAAATTTTGCTATACAAGGGTCAACATTTGCAAAATCTGCCGGAAAATCAATTTGATTCTGTCATGAAATATCTAGATGCAAAAAGTTTGTTGGCATTGTTGTTTGCAAATAGGGCAGTAAAAAAGAAAATAATCGCATTCATTGCGTTAAAATATAAAACCGAAGGGCACGATATAAAAAAAATGATTTTGACAGAAAATTATGAAAAAAATTTGTTAAGATGTGCTGAAATGATTTTGTTATATACAGATATGAACTGGACAGTTACTTGGTTTACGAAAATGTATGTAAACTACAAAACAGGTGAAAAATTTGATATTGTATACGATGATAATATGGATAATGTGAATAAAGTGATAAAACAAACGCTACAAGATTTTGCAGAGAAATATATCAAACCAAAAGATGAGACTAAATATCATGATCTTGTCGGAAAGATATCAGCTATGCATTACATTCATTTTTTCTGTATAAATGACGATGGCCATGAAAAACTCAGGCTCATTGAAGATATTTTTGATGCTGGCGGTTTCACTGAATTAAAGAGAGACGTGATTTACGATGATATGTGTCGTGGATTGGACTATATTACAGGGAAAACAGCGAAAGGTTTTTGTTTTATTACTAATCCAAAGTTTTATGATGAGAAGACCAAAGCAAAAAAACAGATTCAAAGCTATGAACAAATAACCGGAAAATCGTATGAATCAATCTACAAACGCATAAAAAACATTCATAAATCAGAAAAGCCTGAAATGGAAAATTATATAAAAGCTTATGAAGAATTGAATGGAGAAAAAGGCGATTTTAATATTTTTTAAATAAATATTTTTATCAACGACAGCTTATTTTTTAGTTGTCGTTTTTTTTGTCGAAAAAATTTGTCCACGAAAATAACAAAATCTAAAATTTGCAATCAAAAACCAAAATCATAATATTTTTTTGCGATATTTTTATGTTTTAAAATTTTTACTTGACATACATATTTTTTGTTTTATAATAAAATTAGATAGTGTTCACATAAAATAAAAATAGATTGAACAAAAAGGAAAGTGATAAGATGGAGATATGAAATTCACAAAAACGTAGTATAAAAAGTTAGAGGGATTAATGCCGATAACGAGGAAACCGGCGAAGATATCAAACTACCAATTCATGTGTGCGATGCTTTACAT
>CAMKTI010000113.1 GCA_946415665.1 uncultured Clostridia bacterium | reverse complement strand
TTATCTGCTACATTTTTATTATAACACATAAAAAAAATAAATGTCAAGTACTTTTAACTTTTTATAATTAAATTTAAAACTTATTATCCTGTTTATGTTTTATATATGTATTATGTTCATTTTTCTGTTTTTTATAATTAGTTAGTGGTCAAAAAAATGACAGCGTCGTCACACGCTGTTATTTGTATTTAAATTTATGTGAAGTTTAAATTTGGTTGTGATTCATCAAGATCACTTGACGGCTGTTTTTGATCTTCTGTTTTTACTGTTTCATTTATAATATTGTCAATAAAACTCTCTTGTTCTTGATTTGGAAAGTTCGTCATAAATTCATTTTGATTATTATTAATGATCGGTTCTATTCTAAAAACATAAACAACAAACAAGGCTTTTACATAATTTTTAAGCAAAACCAACAAAACTATAATAAAAACCTTTGTCCTGTATGTTGTAATACATTCACCTAAAACATTCATTAGTTTTCCGCATCCCCAATAATCAACCACTTTCAAAGTTGTTCTGATTTTTTCATCTCTTTCCATCGAATTTTTAATTCCCGACAAATAATCTTTGATGTAAGCAAAAAACTGAGCGTACATATAATATTTTCTATCTGGTGAATCTAAAAACTGATTAATATCAATATCTTCCGTATAATGTCCTTTTGATTCCATAAAAACGGTTTTACCAATCGGATTTTCATTTATAACTGAAATTGGATCTGTAGAACCTTTTACATCTGTAACTCGATTACAAAATTCTTTAAAGTCAATTTCTTTTTCTTTAAATTGTTCTTCAAAATAATTTTTTGTTTCCTGAGCCCAACCAATCGAATTAATACAAATACATTTACACCGCTCCAATTCTTTATTTGGATCCTGACTGTTTAAAATTTTATTAGCAAATAAATTCATGACTTTATTTCCGCCTGAAGAATGACCAAAAAAGTATATATTTTTCCATTCATTTTTAAAATCGCCATTTTCATCCATATACGGTTCTAAAAGTTCTGACGCAATATTATTAAAAATAATATTTTGTTTTGCTATAGCAAACTCTCTTAATTCATCTTCATTTTTATTTTTAATTGTGCTTTTTTCGTCTTTGTCGTTGCCATTTATGCCTATTAAATCATCCTTTTTTTCTTCTTGATTTATTATGACAGATTTTTTTTCGGATGGAAATATCATGTCAGGTAAAATAGAAAATTCTCCCGGCGCCGTTCCTTTTGATAATACACAAAGAGATTCGTTTTCTTTATCACAAAATATATAAACTCGAATCCCGTCATTCATTTCTAAGTTCTTAAATTCTTCATCATTTTTATGCATAAAAGACGCATCCATCAAAATCAAATTTCCAAGATTTAATTCATCAACTATAAATTCACCATGTGCAATTTCTTTTGGAAGATATTCAAAATCTGATTTACGCTTGTTAATCCGTTCATCCAATTCGCTATTTTGTTCTTCGATTCCTGATTTTAAATTCTCCAAACGTGCTTTTTCAGCTTCTAAAATCTCGCTAACAGTTTTTCCTTTATATTTATATCCATTACTAAGCTCTCTGCAACTAATATCTTTAGTATAAACAATCGAACTCAACGCAACAGAAAGCTGTATTTCTCTGTTTTCATTTTCATCTAATTTTTTTTGTTGTGACGAAAACGAAATAATATTTTCCAACATGAACAACTCCTTTTTTTAATAATAAACCAAAAACTAAATCATACGGTAACTTTATCACACAAGATATTAATTGTCAAATAGTTTTTTTATAGAAATCATTTTATAAAACCAGAGTATGCTTTTATCTTGAACGCAAAAATAATATATCATTGAAAACACAAAAAACAAGAGCCAAAATAATTTGCTTGATAAAAATAATTTTCAAAGTGTTGGTTTAATTTATCGCCAAAATAATTTTTCTATCCGATTATTTTTTTACACATGTCATGATTATTTTATATGTAAAAAATTTCTATCTGCATGACAATAATTTTTTAATTTACCCAAAAAAATATTTTGCGTTTATAATTTCGTTTAAAAAAAATAAATCCGTTTGGATTTCTTTTAGTTGCCAAAAAAAATTTTTTTGAAGGGGAATTTTTTTGAAATGGATTATTATATTGACAAAGTTTTTGATTTAAATTTTGGGAAAAAAAAGACGGCTAAAATAAATACTTTCGGTTGTCAAATGAATGCTCATGATTCAGAAAAATTATGTGATATGCTTTTGAAAATGGGATATAAAATTACTGATGACAAAAATAATAATGATGTTGATTTAGTTTTATTTAATACTTGCTGTGTGAGAGAAAATCCTGAGGATAAATTGTTTGGGAATCTTGGTTATTTTAAAAATAAAAAAAAGCTAAAGCCAGATTTAAAAATAATTTTGTGTGGATGTATGATGCAACAAAAACACATAATCGAAAAAATAAAAAAGTCATATGATTTTGTGGATGTTGTTTTTGGAACATTTAATGCTCATAAATTTCCAGAGCTACTTTTTAATAATTTAGTTACGAATTCGCAAATAATAGATATTTGGAAGGAAAATAAAAATCACGAAGAAGAAATTTATTTGACGCGAAAATATTTTTTTAAAGCGAGCGTAAATATTATTTATGGCTGTAATAATTTTTGTTCTTATTGTATTGTTCCTTATGTAAGAGGACGAGAACGCAGCAGAAATTTTAATGAGATTTTGGATGAAATAAAAAAATTGGTTGATGATGGTGTAAAAGAAATTATGTTACTCGGGCAAAATGTTAATTCGTATGGATTAGATTTAAAAGAAAATAAAATTAATTTTGCTGAGCTTTTATTTAAAGTAAATAATATAAATGGACTGGAACGGATAAGATTTATGACATCGCATCCAAAAGATTTATCGGATGATTTAATTTTTGCGATTCGTGATTTAAACAAAGTTTGCAAACATTTACATTTGCCTGTGCAATCAGGAAGTAATCGAATTTTAAAACTAATGAATAGAAAATATACGCGAGAAAAATATTTGGATTTGATAAATAAAATTAAAATGAATATTAATGACATAGCTTTGAGTACAGATATAATTGTTGGATTTCCTAGCGAAACAGAAAATGATTTTTTAGAAACGATTGATTTGATAAAAAAAGTTGAATTTAATAGCGCGTTTAGTTTTATATATTCAAAACGAGAAGGAACTCCTGCAGCCAAAATGTCGGAACAAATTGATTCTGAGATTGTAAAAAAAAGATTTGGATATTTGATAAAAGTTTTGAACGAGATTATAGAGAAGAAAAATAAAATTTATAATGGCAAGGTCGAAAAGATTTTGGTGGAGGAGTTTGATGAGGAAAACAAAAAATTAACTGGGCGAAATGAAAAAAATATGCTTGTGCATTTTGAAAGCGATAAAAATTTGGTTGGAAAGATAGTAAATGTTAAAATTATTGACGCGAAGCCTTTTTATTTAATTGGGCAAAAAATTGGGAGCTGATTTGTTTTGAAATTTGGTTTTGAGATAAAGAATATAAAAAAATTTTTTATTGCGATTGGGGTTAGTAGTATTTTTTTGAGGTGTAACTTTTTTTATGTGCATGCGATGAATTTTAAAGATGTGAATCAAAATTTTTGGGCATATGAATATATAAATAATGTTGCTGAAAAAGGATTAATTACGGCAGATGCAGCAGGTTATTTTAAACCGAATGATAATATAAATAAATTTGAGACGGCAAAAATTTTCGCTAAGACGGCGGGTTATAAATATAATGATTTAACAAGCGAAGAAAAAAGTTTTTATGATAATGCGTATGAAAAAAATAAATATTTGTTAGAAAGTCAGGCAAAAAAATATGTGAAGTGGCAAAAAGTTGCGGATAAAGAAATTGCTTTTTTATTGGAGAAAAATATTTTTACGCCCGGAGATTTAGAAAAATTTATTGTTAAAGATAATAAGAAAAATGAAAAGTTACGGGCATTGTCAAAAGAAGAAGCAGCGGTTTATTTGACGAGAATTTTAGAAGAAGATGTTAGTAAATATAATGATTGTAAAGGAATTTTTGCAGATGAAAGTTTTATTGCGTCGGATTATTTGAGTTCAGTTTATTGTTTGTCTAAAAATAAAATAATTACTGGCGACGAAAATAATAAATTTAATCCAAAGCAAGCAGTTACAAAAACGATTTTATCTGTGATGTTGAGCAAAACTTTGGATTTTAAAGATAGGAGTGAAATAAACGAGATTAATTATATTTCTGGGAAGATAGATAAAATTTATTATGGAATTGGCGCGGTGCAAATTATTAATTCGGATGGCGAAAAAAATATTTATAAGATAAAAGATAATGCCGAGATTTTAATTGATAATAATAGAAAAAGATTAAATGATTTGACGGATGGAATGGAGATAACAGGATCATTGGAAAATTCTGTTTTGGTTTATTTAAAAGCAGAAAATTATTCGAGTAAGCCGGATGTAGATTTTGATTTGAATTGTATAAATGGAATTGTTGATGATATAAGAAATAATGAAATTGCTATAAAAATACAGATGATAAATCCGGTTGGCGGGATCTTAAATCAGACGCAAAAATATATTTTGACAGAAAATTGTAAAATAAGCAGAGAGAATAAAAAAGTTGATTTAAAGGATATTAAAATTGGCGAGATAGTAAAAATAGAATTTTTGGATTCGAAGGCGTATGGAATTTGTGTTGTTGATAAAAATAAAAAAATCGAAGGCATATTAAAAGAAAAAAAGAATGAGAATAACAAAGCTGTGTTAGTGATTGAAGATAAAAATGATAATTTAGATTATGAATTGAAAGTAAATAATAATACGGTGATAAAAAGAAAAAATAATGGGACAGTATCGTGGAGCGATTTAAAAATAGGAGATAAAGTTAGTGCGTCTTGTGAATATGATAATTTGACTGATATTTATGCGGAAGGAGAAAAATCAAGTAAAGAAGGTTGGATAGAAGAAATAAGAATTTTACGAGATAGAAATTGTATTATTAAATTTAAAAATGAAGATGATAATAAAATTTATGAATATAATATTTCGCAAGGGAAAATTGATATTTCGAGGTTTGGTGTCGGAGATAAAGTGAGAATAAGATTAGATAGTTCGGAAATAGAAAATTTAAATGTGATGGATAAAACGTCGACAAATTATTTTGGCGAGGTATTAAGAATTTTTGATAATGATATTTTAAGAATTCGGACAGAATCCGGAAGTGAAATCGAAATTAATTGTAATCGAGATACTGAGTTTAGAAATATAAATGGACGTGTGATTAATATTGGAAATATAAGAAGGGGAAATAAAGTTTATATATCTATGGATGATAGAAATTCGAATGTAGCTGATTTTGTAAGAATAGTTGGCGAAAATTAATTTTTTTGTTAAGAAAAGACTTTTTATGCTAAAAAAGGGTTTCTTGAATGAAGCCTTTTTTTATATGTTTTTTTTATTTACTCTTGACATATATTTTTTTTGTATTATAATTATAACGTGCGG
>CAMKTI010000112.1 GCA_946415665.1 uncultured Clostridia bacterium | reverse complement strand
ATATGACTTGAATCTATCATCGTAACAACATTTTTTAACTCCGCGTTTTGACTTAAAACTTTAGCCAATCTTTCCCATTTTCCATTTTTTGCCCATCGAATAAATCTTTTATGCACCATATACCATTTCCCATAATTCGGCGGTAAATCCATTTACGAAGATTCTGTCCTCAATATCCAAAATACCCCGTTTAAAAAATTCCTATCATCCTTCCCTGCTCTTCCTTTCTTTTCTTTTCTTTTATGTAATCTTTTATTTTTTCACACTCTTCATCTCTCATATCATCCATTCTATAGCTTCTTTTCCCATTTTTCTTTTTCATTTTATTTCCTTCCCCCTTCCATTTATTTTTTGTTCCCTTATATTATTGTATTATATATCTTCTAATTTTGTCGACACCATCTAGTATAAAAAAATTTTTTTAAGTGACTTGTAATATACTAATTTTGTTTTTCGAGTTTTATTGTTTTGTTTTGTAAGGTATTTTGTCGTCTAGTTTTATTTTCGCTTGCATAACTTAAAAGTGAATATTAAAATCAGAACGTAATAGAATAATTTATTTTATTACGTTTTGTTCGCTTAAAGATAATTTATAAATTTTTGGAGGTTTGTTTTGATGGACATGAAGACTTTTTTAGAAATCACGAGTATTAAAGCGAGAGAGGTTTTGGATTCGCGGTCGAATCCTACGGTTGAGGTTGATGTTTGTGTTTGTGAGCGTTTTTTGGGGCGATCAGCGATTCCGTCTGGAGCATCGACTGGTCAATTTGAAGCGACTGAATTGCGTGATAATGACAAATCAAGATATAATGGAAACGGCGTAGAAAACGCAGTAAAAAATGTGAATGAAATTATTGCGCCGGAATTAATTGCCATGAATGCGTTGGATCAGGTTGCAATTGATAAACGTTTGATTGAATTGGATGGGACACCGAATAAGTCAAAACTTGGAGCAAATGCGATTTTAGGAGTTTCGATTGCGGTTGCAAAAGCGGCAGCATGCGCTTTGGGTTTAAGTTTATATAATTATTTGGGCGGTTTTAATGCAAAAACTTTGCCTGTGCCAATGATGAATATAATGAATGGTGGCAAACACGCTGATAATACGGTTGATTTTCAGGAATTTATGATTATGCCGGTTGGAGCAAAAAATTTTAAAGATGCGTTAAGAATCGGTTCAGAAGTTTATCATAGTTTGAAAAAAGTTTTGAAAACAAAAGGTTTGGCGACAGCGGTCGGTGACGAGGGTGGATTTGCGCCTAATTTGGCAACACCGGAAGAAGTTTTGGATTTGATGTTAGAAGCAACGGAAAAAGCAAATTATAAACCCGGAAAAGATATTAAAATCGCGCTGGATGTTGCTTCGAGCGAGTTATATGATGAGAAAAGCAAAAAATATTATTTTGCCGGCGAAAGCAAAATGGCCGGACGAGAAATTTATAGGACATCAAGCGAAATGGTGGATTATTATGCGCAATTGGTTGAAAAGTATCCGATTGTTTCGATTGAGGATGGATTAGCCGAAGAAGATTGGGATGGTTGGAAATTATTGACGGATAAGCTTGGCAAAAAAATTCAACTTGTTGGCGATGATTTGTTTGTTACAAATACAGAGCGTTTACAGAAAGGAATCGAGCTTGGCGTCGCAAATTCTATTTTGATAAAAGTTAATCAAATTGGAACATTGACAGAAACTTTTGACGCGATTGAGTTGGCAAACCGAAATGGAATGACAGCGGTGGTGTCACATAGATCTGGCGAAACAGAAGACAATACGATTGCTGATATTGTCGTTGCAGTAAATGCTGGGCAGATAAAAACGGGTGCGCCAGCGCGTTCGGATCGTGTTGCAAAATATAATCAGTTGCTCAGAATCGAAGAAGAACTTGAAAACAGCGCAAAATATCTTGGCGAAAAAGCATTTTTTAATATAAAAAAATGATTTAGGTTTAAAATAACAAACTCGGCAAGTCCGGGTTTTTTTTATTGCTAAAAATTATTTTGTGATAATTGGTTTTCACCTTTTTGTAAATTATTTTCGCTTAGTGGTCTTTCTTTCTCATTCGAACTTACTGACGCACTATCATTATTATTCTCAAGTTCTACGTAATTTGAAATTTTTGGCTCGCAACAACTTAAAATTTTTCTTGTAGCATAAATCAAAGTGTAAAATAAACTAAACCCAAGAAAAACAAATAAACCTATTTGCAAACTAAAATAAAGAGCAGTAAAAGTTATAGCTGCTGCTTCAAATAAAAATGCAATCACGGCAATATAATTTTTCTTAATGAATCGGCTCGCATAACTCGATCTGTTTTCTTCCTCTTGCAAACGTAACAAGTGAACATTTGTACAAATGTTATTTTCTTCAGATACATCAGATAACTCATCTTCATTAACTGCTTCATAAGTATCTAAACTATTTCCTCGTAGACACCAAGAAATGTAAATATAAATTCGCCTGATAGCATAAATTAATGTATAAAGTACACCAAATCCAATAAAAACAAATAAACTTATTTGCAAGCTAAAATAAAGAGTTGCAACAGCTACAGTGACCAATTCAAATAAAAGCGCAAAAATGGCAAGACCACTTTCCCTTTTGTTTAAAAGAATGCTACTTATAAGATCAAAATGTAAAAAACGGGTAATAGGCTTGAAAATAAAATACCGCATTTTATAAAATTTTATTTTCAAAAAAAGATGTGCCAGTTTATCATCATACAGGAATGAATCAACATATAAGCGATCTTTCCAATCATCTTTATATTCTTTACCTTCAATTTTGATTTCATTATTATTTTCTTCATCTGAATCATACATAACGCAATCACCTCATAAAACTTCTTAGTTCATTTTAACAAAAATAAAAATGATTGTCAAGAATATAATAAAAAAAATCCCTGAAAGATCAAAATCAGGGATTTTTGTTTTATAAAAAATTAATCAGCTAAATTACATTTTGCATATAAATAATTTAATTTTGTTGCGTTTGATTGTTTGCAACATATTATTTCGCACAACATATCACGTATTTTTAAATCAGAAAATAAATTTAAAAGCCGCTGATAAATTTCTATTTCATCAAGCTCTCGAAACATTAAATTTGAAAAATTGTCGGACAAATCATCGCTAAATTTTAAAATTTTATCATCCGGATTAAAATTTTTTAGTTCGCGATTAGCAATTTTTTTATATATTAGTTTTAAATATTGACAATGTTTTTTTGCATCGGCACTCATTTGATTTAAAATCTGCGCATCTGTTTTATTATTTATTTTTCGTGTAAGCTTTTCATAATAATTTTTATTTTCGGTTTCATTTTCTATTGCTATTTCAATCATTTCTAAAATTTTTTGATTTATATCAGGTTGCCAAATTTTATTTAAATTTTTATTTTGCGCCGATACATCCATCTTTTCGCCAAAAAAAATATTGTATGGATACACTCCTATAACTCCTTATTTTTTTATTCACTCAATATTATTTATATGGCAGAAAAAATTTTTGTTTCCTGTTTTTACAAATGGATTTATGCGCCTTATGAATGCACAAAAAAACAATATAAACTAGGCAACATTCACATAAAAAGCAAATCAAAAATAAAAGCAAGGGAGATGGTAGAGATAAAAATAGAATCAAGTTTATCATAACGAGTAAAAACTTTTCTAAAACGTTTTAATCTCAGGAAATATCGTTCGATGATATTGCGATGTTTATAAAGGCGTCGATCATAACTCCAAGGTAACTTACGTTTTTTTTTAGGTGGAACAACTGTTTTAAACCTGTGATCCTTAGCTAAAGCAAGGTTTTATCATCTTTGTAAATTCTGTTCATCAAGAGACAATTATTATTTTTGGAATATATGAACTCAATCAACTTTCTTCCTTCGGGAGCATCGTGAGAGCTGTCAGGAAACAAACGAAAAACCACTGGACATGAAGATGTACAACATAAGTATAACTTTGTTGTCGGCCCACCCTTTTGAACGTTCGATGCTTTGTCCTGATTATTTTTATTCTTGTTGGCATCTAGACTCACCTTTATGCTCGCACTATCAATAAAGAGTAATATAATTCTCTTCATTAAGTAATTTTTATTTTTTCATAGTTTCTAAGAGTTTCAAAGAAAAAAAACAATAACTTTTGGTAATTGTCCCGTTCTTTGACTATCTACTAAATTTCATATAAACTGTGCGCCAGTTTCCATATTTTTTTGGTAACACCCTCCATTGCTATCGGCATTAACCTCTCTAGCTTTTTGTACTTTTATTTTGTCAGTCTAATTTCCCTATTTTATCGATTTTTTCTCTTTAGTCAATCTATTTTTATTTTGTGTAAATGCTGCTTAATTAAAAGTCCGTTTGCAATGTCAAAATTTAGGTTTTTTATTGTGATAAGACAAAAATTTTAGACACACCAGTCTAACATAAAATCAGGCATTTGTTTCAAAAAATTCCACTTTAACTCGATTTCATTTTTATTTTTTACATAATCAAATATGGCAAATTTATTTTTAGACACAAAAAAAACTCCAAACAAAACAAAATTTCTTATTCGAGAAATTATATGTTATAGTTGTGGAGTTTATTTTGATTTAATAAGATTGTTATTTTCAACTTGATATGGTTGATTGATTCCATTAGATACATAATTGTCCTGTTCGTTTTCTTTTTGTCTGTCCTTTGAAACGGTTTTTTTGCTGTTTGAAATATTACCATTGTTCAAACTTTGTGGCAGTTCAAGTTTGCGAATTTTATAAACTATGACGAAACAAATCACAGAAAATATTAAAAATACCAACGAAATAATAATTTTTATGGCAAGCGATAATGTTAAAATAAAAAACAAAACCAATGCAAGCACAAATAAAATACAACCTAAAATTCCAAAGAGCCACTTTAAAAGTTTATTTCTGTTGCTCGAATCCGATACTGGATTATTATTACTTTCGTTACTGTTCAGGGCTCTATTCAACTTGTTTTTGCCTGTATTGCCATTTTCTAGAGTTTTATCTTTCAGGTCGTTATTTAGTTTGTTATTTAGTAAATCACCATTTGCCATGGCTTTTTTTAAATTATTTTCTTCTGGATTACAAACATCCTCTCCGTATTTTTTATTTTTATCTATGTTTTTTGTCTTTTCCTTTTTGTTCATTTCTTCAATTTTGTTTTTTGCTTTCGCTTCAAGTTTTTTACCTTTGATTTCAATCTCTTTTTCCTCGCCTAATAAGTTTTCTGATTTGCCATCATTTTTTATTTTTACGTCTTTTTTCTTTTTTGTTTTGCTACTTTTGTTTGTTTTGTTTTTAATTTTTTGGTTTTCCTCTTTCTCTTCTTTGTCTTCCTCTTCACTCTCATATTCTGATGAGCTTTCTGATTTGTTATTCTCTGATGTTGATTTTTTACCTTTTTTATTTTTCTTTTTCTCTTTGTCGTCTTCGCTTTCACTTTCTTCTTCCTCTAATGAGTTTTCTGATTTGCCATCATTTTTTATTTTTACGTCTTTTTTCTTTTTTGTTTT
>CAMKTI010000111.1 GCA_946415665.1 uncultured Clostridia bacterium | reverse complement strand
ATATGGTGCATAAAAGATTTTTGAGATTGGCAAAAAACGGAAAATGGGAAAGATTTGCTAAAGCTTTAAGTCAAAACGCGGAGTTAAAAAATATTGTGGCGATGATAGATTCAAGCCATATAAAGGTGCATATGCACGCAACAGGGGCGAAATGAGGCAACCAAGATATAGGTCACACAAAAGGGGTATTAATTCGAAAGTCCGCATAGTAGTAGGCTTCAAAGGAAGAGTGATCAATCTAAAAACAACCGCCGGAACAACAACGGATTGTAATCTTACACTGGATTGAATAAAAACAATTAAACTCGGTTATTTATTTGGTAATTAGGCTTATGATACAAATTCAATTATTAATCACGCTGCAAAATCTGGCGTCAAGATAGTTATTCCACTAAAGTCAAATTGGCAATCCAAACAAAATTTTGATTCTGCTTTGTATTGCTTATGTCACATTGTCAAAAATATATTTTTGAAATTTAAGCGTTGGCGTGGCATCTCTACCTGCTATTTCAAAACTCCTGTTGCCTTCCGTGCTTCTTTTTTTGTTCGTTTTATTTTCTTGTCCCTTGCTTCTCTTTGATTTTTTGTTATCATTTATTCTTTTCTAAAACTATTTTCTTTAAAAAAATTTTGTTTGCTACTTGACAGACAAAGAATTTTGGTTTATCATCGAAAATGAGTTTTGATTTTTGCTAATAAAAGCAAGCTCATAAAAATTTTATTTTTTGTTTGACAAGCGAGAATTTAGTAGCTACTCATAGTAGGGAGTGGATTAAATAGCATTTGGTGAAATGCTGTTCTTTTGTTTATCATTTATTACTTTGCTGTTTTATTTAATTTTTTTCGTCTTTGTCGACACTCTCTAAAACAGAAATTTAGAAAAATTAATGATGATTTTTTATTTCATAAAGATGATCCGACTTTTGATAATGCATTAAACGATTTATAAAAAAATTATGCCGGTCGGCCATCGTTTGTTTTTTGCACAAAAAATCTTTCGAGAATTTACTCGTGCGATATATATTTAAAGCGCGAAGATTTAAATCATACAGGTGCGCGTAAAATAAATCATTTGTTAAGAGAAGCTTTGTTGCAAAAAATGGACAAGAAAAAATTAATTGCGGAAACTGGAGTAGGATAACATGGAGTTGCCATTGCAATAGCGTCGGCATTGATGGAATTGGAATGTGATATTTATATGGGCACAGTTGATGTAGAAAAAGAAAAACCAAATGTTGATCGAATGAAAATTTTAGGCGCAAACGTTATCTCTATAAATTCTGGAACAAAAACTTTAAAGAAAGCAGTCGATGAAGCGTTTATCACTTATCTAAAAAGTTATAATGAAGCTATGTATGCGATTGGTTCGGCGGTTGGGCCGCATCCTTTTCCGATGATGATAGGATGTTTTCAGTTTGTTGTTGGACGAGAAGCAAAAAAGCAATTTCTTGAACAAACGGGCAAATTACCAGAGTGTGTTTGTGCATGTTTTTGCGGCGGTTCAAATGCAATTGAATTATTTAGCGGATTTCTTGAAGATAAAGCAGTAGATATTTATGGCGTTGAAGCTTTAGGAAAGGAAAATAAACTTGGAGAAAATGCAGCAAGTATCACATATGGAAAAGATGGGATTATTCATGGTTTTAAATGCAAATTATTGCAGGATGAAAAAGGAATGCCGGCAAATGCCTATTCTATTGTGAGCGGATTAAATTATCCTGGAATTGGGCCAAAACATTGTTATTTAATTGTTATTTAATTGTTATTTAAATGAAATCGGGCGTGTAAAATATGATTTGATCGATGATAAAGAAGCGATTGAGGCGTTTTATTGTCTATTTAAACAAGAAGGAATCATTCCAGCGCTAGAAAGTTCACATGCAATTGCGTATGCTTTAAAGCTGGCAAAGTCGAATTTGTGAAGTTTACAACGGGTTTGATTTTATGTAATATGTTTCTGCTTATCTATGTATTTATGTAAAATTATCGCTGTGAAAATAATTTTTTTTGATTTGTTTTAGTGCATAAATTAGATCCGTTGTAGTGTTTGCATGACAAAAAACATAACGAAAATGAATTTTAACTTGACAAACAAGTTTTTGTGTGCAAAAATAAGACTGGTATGGTGTTTCGGCAGTTGTGGCGGAATTGGTATACGCGTTAGACTAAGGATCTAATGGTTGCTTAGGCCTTGGGGGTTCGAGTCCCCCCAACTGCAGTTTGCTGTAAAATTTATTGGGTTGTCGCCAAGTGGTAAGGCACAGGACTTTGACTCCTGCACTCGAAGGTTCGAATCCTTCCAGCCCAGTTTTATTTGTTGGGTCGTAGCCAAGGGGTTAAGGCATCGGACTCTGACTCCGACATCGAGGGTTCAAATCCTTCCGGCCCAGTTTTTTACTTAAAAGTTAGCTTGAGCTAACTTTTGGATTAAAAAATATTTTTAAGGATGGGATTTAAATGGATAAGAAAAAAAGTTTTATGCTTACGGAAGTAAAAAAATTTGGTTTTGGAATAATTGCGGAAATAAAAAACGGTGTCTATAAGCAAAAATTAAATGATTTAGGTTTTATTCGGGGCGAAAAAATTAAATTTATGGAGCAAGCACTTTTTGGTGATCCAATTATGATTGTTGTACGCGGATGTCTTTTTGGTTTAAATAAAAATGTGGCAAAAAATATAAAAGTGTATTTAGCGGATTAAATAAAATTATGAAAAATATTGTTTTGGTTGGGAATCCAAATTGCGGAAAGACAAGTTTGTTTAATAAATTGACCGCAAGTAAAGAATATGTTGGAAATTGGTCAGGCGTTACTGTTTCTGAGAAAAAAAAGATTTTAAAAATAAAAGATAAAGATTTTAATTTGGTTGATTTGCCAGGAATTTATTCTTTGTCGGGATATTCTGAAGATGAAATTGTTTCGCGTGATTATTTGTTTAATAATAAAATTGATTTGATAATAAATGTGATTGATATTAATAATTTAGAACGAAATTTGTATTTGACGTCGCAATTAATAGATACGGGGTTAAATATTTTTTTAGTTTTAAATATGGCAGATGAATTTGATAAGCACGGCGATAAAATAAATTTAAATGGCATGATGGATTTTTTGGAAATAAATATTATAAAAATATCGGCGGCAAGAAATAGTGGGTTAGATAATTTACTTCATGAAATTTATAGATTTGATTTTGATAATAATTTAAAAGCAAAGAGTTTTTTGTTTGGGACAGAAGAATTTTTTTTTGCTAGTGAGATTGTTGATAAAATTGGATGTTCGCTTTTGATTGCTTTTAAAATGATGGAAGATGATAAAAATTTTTTAAGTGGATTTGATATTAAAAAAGAAAATTTGTTTGATGAGCTAAAAATAGAAGATAAAGATTGGAATGAAATTATTGCGCGGGATAGATATAAATTTATTGATGAGTTGTGTAATAAATATGTAAAAAAAGATGGCGGAATTGATTTTTCGGATAGGATAGATAGGATTTTATTAAATAAATATTTGGCGCTGCCGGTGTTTTTTTTAATTATGTTTTTTATTTTTGAGTTGAGTTTTGATCTTGGTGGAAGAATTTTTTCGGGGTATATAGAAAAATTTATTAGATATGATTTGGTTAGTTGGGTAAAAAATGTTTTGTTGGATTTGAATGTAAATAAGATTTTAATTGATTTAATCGTAAATGGAATTATTCATGGAGTTGGAGCGATTTTAGTTTTTTTGCCGCAAATAATAATTTTGTTTTTTTGTTTATGTTTTATAGAAGACAGCGGATATATTTCGCGCGTTGCATTTATTATGGACAAGCCGTTAAGAAAAATTGGTTTGTCTGGGAAATCTATTATTTCGGTTTTATTAGGATTTGGTTGTACGGTGCCAGCTATAATGTCGACAAGAACACTTGAAAAAAAAAGAGATAAAACGCTGGCGATTTTTTTGTTGCCGTTTGTTTCGTGTAGTGCGCGAATGCCAATTTATATTATGCTTGCGAATATATTTTTTGAAAAAAATGTTGGGCTAGTTGTTTTTAGTATTTATTTGTTGGGAATAATAATTTTTGTTTTGGTTGGGTTGATTTTAAATAAGTTTGTTTTAATTGGCGAGGCAGATGATTTTTTAATGGAATTGCCGACATATAGATTGCCTATATTTAAAAATTTGTTAAAAAACGTTTTTGAGAAAGCAAAAGATTTTGTGGAAAAAGCAGGAAGTGTATTATTACTGGCGTCGATTGGAATTTGGTTCGCAGAAAATTTTGATTTTAAATTAAATTTAGTAAAAGATAACTCTGAAAGTATTTTAGGTTTTATAGGGAAATTGTTTGTGCCGGTTTTTAAACGGATTGGATTTAATGATTGGAGATTATGTAGCGCGTTATTAAGTGGATTTATCGCAAAAGAAAATATTATAAGTTCGCTAAATATTTTATTTTTGAATGTAAAATATGATTTAAAAGAAATTTTGAGTCCGTTGGGAGCATATTGTTATATGATTTTCATTTCGTTGTATGTTCCGTGTGTTGCAACTGTGTGTGTTATAAGACGCGAATTAAATTCTTATAAATTAACCTGTCTGGCGGTTTTGCTAGAAATATTTGTAGCGTGGATAATTTGTTTTTTGATTTATAATCTCGGAAATTTATTTTTGTGTTAAAAAATAAAAAAATGGGGCGTTAGAATTTGGATTTAATAATAATTATTTTATTATATTTGGTTATTTTGGGTTGTGTAAAAAAAATAAAAAATTCAGAGTGCAAAAACTGCCCATATAAAATTAACTGTAAGAAAAACAAAAAAAAAACCGTGGATAAGAATTAACTCGCGGCCTTTTTATTTGTTGTTTAAAAACTATCTAGATAGTGTCTACATGAAAAAAATTTAGAAGAATGACAAATACATAAAGATAAAACGAACATAAATAGAAGCGATGAAATCATCGAGTGTTTTAGCGTATCGGGTGGCGACACCGCGCCAACATTTAAAAGCAGGGAAAGTATTCTTGATAATATGTCTAAAGCGATAAAGTTTATGATTATAACCACGTTGTTCAAGTCTGTTGCGTTTTGGAGGAATAACGGATTTTATGTTTCGTTTTGCAATATAAGACAAGATTTCGTTGGTATCATAAGCATGATCTGCAAATAATAATTTTGGATCAAGATTTTTGAGCAAGTTAATAGCTTTTTTACAATCGGCCTACGTTTTATCTGTAACGATAGATTTTACAGGCATACCGTGCTCATTAACGGCTAAATGTATTTTCGAATTGAACCCCCTTTTGTTTTTGATATAGCCTGATTTCCGACGCGAGCCCCAGCCGTATCTTGATGTGCTTTCACATAACTCGAACTTATCATTAGCCATTCAAAGCTCACATCACCTTTCAGTATCTCAAATAATTTTTTCCACATACCTTTTCGTTGCCATCGAATAAATCTTTGATGAACTGTACCCCACTTGCCATAATCTGGCGGCAAATACCTCCATGGAGATCCTGTTTTAAGTATCCAAATAACTGCATTGATAAATTTCCGATTATCTT
>CAMKTI010000110.1 GCA_946415665.1 uncultured Clostridia bacterium | reverse complement strand
TATGAAAATAAAAATTTTTGGTATCAATAAAAATTTTCTACTTGGATTAAAAAAATTTTTATACGATAAATTAATTATCAAATAAAAATTTGTTTTATCGGGCAAAAATAAATTAAAATTTGGTGACAGGTCAAACTAAAAAATCAAAAGGAGGAGCTGTTTTTTACCATGAGATTATTTTTTTTTAATGCGAAAAAATATATTTGGCAAATAATTTTTTGTTTACTTGGGATAATCATTGGAGTTTGTTGCACAACATCTTTGGCAAGTATAATGGCAAATATAATTGATATCGGCGTAAATAAATTTGATTGGAAATATATAATAAGTCATGGGTTGCTTATGATTAGTTTGAGTTCATTTGCAATTTTGTGCGGAGTAATAAATATTTATTTTTCAGCTTATGTAACGCAAAATTGTGCTTTTGATCTAAGGAAAAAAGTTTTCGACAAGATACAGACATTTGAATTTAAAAATATAGACAAGTTTTCAACCGCTTCATTGATCACACGTGTTACAAATGATATTAATAATTTGCAAATGACATTTATGATGATGTTAAGAATATCTTTGCAAGCACCAATAACTATGATATTTGCTTTTGCGATGTTAATTATTTTGGATATACAGATGGCTTTAATAATTTTAGCGGTAATTCCTATTTTTGTTTTAATTCTGTTTTTGATAATGAGATTTGCAATGCCAAAGTTTTTGGCTATGCAAAAAATGTTGGATCGTATGAATACGACTGTGCAGGAAAAATTAATTAATATTAGACTAATAAAATCTTTTTGTCGTGAAAATTTTGAGCAAGAAAAATTTAATTCTGTGGCAGATGATTTAATGTCAAAATCGATAAAAGCATTTAACATTGTAATTTTTGCTATGCCAACAATGATTTTTTTATTAGATTTTACGACGTTAATAATTTGGTGGATTGGTGGAAATAAATTTTTAAATAATAGTTTGGAAATGGGAAAATTATCTGCGTTTGTGAATTATATATTTCATATTTTATTTTCGGTTATGATGCTTTCGTATGTAATTTTATTATTTGCTCGTTCAAAAGCTTCGAGTTTGAGAATAAAAGAAATTCTCGATGAGAAAGTTGATTTTGTGATAAAAGAAAAAAGCTTTGATGGCGCAGAAAAAATAAAAATAGATGTTTTAGAGTTTGATAAAGTAAATTTTAAATATAAAGATGATGATAAAGAATTTGTTTTAAAGGACATAAATTTTAAAATTGAGCGAGGAGAAACGTTTGCGATAATTGGAGCAACAAGTTCTGGAAAATCAACGCTTGTAAATTTGATTCCAAGATTTTTTGATATAAATTCGGGCGAAATAAAAATTAATAATAAAAATATAAGAGATTATGATTTGAATTTGTTGAGGAATAGTATTGGATTTGTGATGCAAAAAAATATTTTATTTTCGGGAAGCATAATAGAAAATATAAAATTGGGAAATCAAAAAGCTGATTTAAGTGAGATAAAAAAAACCTGTGAAATTGCGCAGGCAAATGATTTTATTTTGGATTTAAAAGATAAATATGAAACTGAGTTGGGACAAATGGGAGTAAATTTATCTGGCGGACAAAAACAAAGATTATGTATTGCGAGAGCGATTTTAAAAGAACCTGAAATTTTAATTTTAGATGATAGTACGAGTGCAGTTGATAGTTTGACTGAAAAAAAAATTTATGACGGATTTGATTTGGTTTTAAAAAATAAAATTAAAATTATTGTTGCGCAGAGAATTAGTTCGATTAAAAACGCTGATAAAATAATTGTTTTAGATAACGGAAAAATTTGTGGGATTGGCAAGCACGAAGAATTATTAAGGGAAAATAAAATTTATCGCGAAATTTGTGAATCACAAAATAAATTAAATGAGTAGGTGATAATTTTGAGCCATATAACAAAAAATAATTTTGTAAAAGCTAAAGACGCAAAAAAAACTTTTGGTAGACTATCAAAATATTTGTTTAAGCAAAAAAAATTGCTTGTAGTATTTGTTTTTTGTTTGATAATAAATGCTATAACGATTTGTCTTGCGCCGACGTTAACAGCTTTTTTGATAGATAAATTAATTTTAATAAAAGATTGGCGTGATATTTTAAGAGAAAGAATTGTTTTTGGGAAATATATTTTTTTGTTGGGATTAATTTATTTTATTGATGTTGTAAGTGATTATGTTTATAGAAATTTTGTTTTAAGACTATCGCAAAAAACGGTTAATAATCTAAAAAAAGATTTGTTTACGCATGTTAAATTTTTGCCGGTTAAATATTTTGATTCGGTAAAACACGGCGATATTATGAGCCGATTTACAAATGATATGGATAATATAAGCGATGCGTTAAATGAGAGTTTGCCAAATTTAATTTCGGGATTAATTATTTTATCTGGTTGTATTTGCGTAATGTTTTTTAGGAATAAAATTTTGATGTTATGCGCGATTTTAATGTTGATAATAAGTTTTTTTCTTGCAAAAATTATTTTGAGTGTGACGAGAAAATATTTTAGGGTGCAACAAAAAAATTTGGGTGAATTAAATGCTTTTGTAGAAGAATCGTTTGAATGTCAAAAAGTAATAAAATCGTTTTGTTATGAAAATAATATTAAAGACAAGTTTGATATTTATAATAAAAATTATAAAGAAATCGCGATACGAGCGCAGACTTATTCCGGTTTTTTAGAGCCGATTATGTTTAATATAAATAATATAAATTATGCAGTTACGACAATGATTGGAGCGATTTTAATTTTAAATAATTTGCTGACGATTGGTGGATTAGTTTCTTTTTTGCAATTAATAAGAGAAATGGCGCATCCGGTTGCACATTTATCTGGACAAATCGCAATGATTCAATCGGCTTTGGCTGGAGCAGAAAGAGTTTTTGATGTCATGGATGAAAAACTTGAAGATATTAATATTTTAGAGAATAAAAATTTGATTTTAAATAAAAATGATGAGTATGACGTTGAATTTAAAAATGTCGTGTTTGGCTATAACGAAAAAAAAATTGTTTTGGATAATATTTCGTTTAAGGCAGAGGCAGGAAAAAAAATAGCATTGGTCGGAGCGACTGGCGCGGGGAAAACTACGATTGCCGGTTTAATAAATAGATTTTACGATATAAATCATGGTGAAATAAAAATTAATAATAAAAATATAAAAGAATTTGATTTAAATGAGTTAAGAAGTTTGGTTGGAGTTGTTTTGCAGGATACACATTTATTTGAAATGAGTGTTTTGGAAAATATAAGATATGGGAAATTAAATGCGACGGATCAAGAATGTATTGACGCGGCGAAATTAGCAAATGCAGATGGATTTATTAAAAATTTAGCGAATGGATATGAAAGTGTGATTTATAATGACGGGGAAAATTTAAGTCAAGGACAAAGGCAATTATTAAATATTGCAAGAATGGCAGTAAGTGATGCTAAAATTTTAATTTTAGATGAAGCGACAAGTTCGGTTGATACGAGAACAGAAAAATTAATTCAGGAAGGCTTGGATAAATTAATGATTGGGAAAACAAGTTTTATTATTGCGCATAGATTATCGACGATAAGAAATTGTGATTTGATTTTAGTTATTGAAAACGGAAAAATAATTGAGGCAGGAAATCATGATGAATTAATTAAAAATAAATTAAGATATTATGATTTATGTTGTGGGCAATATGATTTAGATTAAAAAAATTTTTTTGGAGGATGTGGTTTGTGGAAAAGAAAAATATTTTTATGATTTATTTTTTTATTTTAATTGGGACGTTTATAATGGCGTTCGCGACAAATTTTTTTTATGAGTCGAATAATATTATTACAGGCGGTTTTACTGGATTAAGTATAGTTATAAGATATTTAAGCGGAAAGTTTTTAAATTATAAAATTCCGTTGTGGTTAATTAATCTTGTTTTGAATGTGCCGCTATTAATTTTCGCTTTTAGATGTCTAGGAAAAAAATTTATTTTACGGACGATTATTGCTATAGGTTTATTATCTGGAATGTTGTTTTTGACTCGAGATTTAAAAATAAAAAGTTTTGATGACATGATGATCGCGGCGCTTTACGGAGGATTTTTAAATGGTTTTGGATTAGGTTTAGTTTTTAGAAATAATTCAAGTACAGGCGGTTCTGATTTAATTGCGAGTATAATAAATTTTAAGCATAAAGAAATTTCGGTAGCGAAAATTTTATTTTTAACGGACGTAATTGTAATAAGCATTGGATTATTTGTTTTTGGGATAAAAAATGCGATGTATGCGATTATTGCTGAATTTATTACGAGTAAAGTTTTGGATGTTGTTTTAGAAGGATTTATTTTTTCGAAATCGGTATTTATAATTTCGAGCGAGCCTGATTTAATTGCGGATAAAATTTTAAATAAATTAAAGCGTGGTGTTACGAGTTTAAAAGGACAAGGTATGTATACGAAAAAAGATAAAAATGTTTTATTTTGTGTTTTAAATGCGAAGGAAATTTTTAAATTAAAAGCGATGATAAAAGAAATTGATGAAAATGCTTTTATAATTGTAAATGATGCGCAAGAAGTTTTGGGAAATGGATTTCGGCAATTAAATAATTAAAAAAAAATTTTTGGGGGCAAAAAAATATGTTGAGTAACGAAGAAATATTTGGTGTTATAAAAAAAATTATTAGTGAGCAGTTTAATTTGGATGAAGGAAATATAAGTAAAGAAACAAATTTTTATGATGATTTATCGGCGGATTCGCTTGATTTATTTCAGATTATTACTGAAATAGAAGATGAATTTGAAATTGAATTTGATAGCGATGATGCAGAAAAAATAAAAAATATAAATGACGCGATTAAATATATAAAAGAAAAGCAGAAGCAAAAAGGAGTTAATTAATATTATGAATCTAAAAGAGCTGGGAAAAAAAATAGGCTATGATTTTAAAAATAAAAATTTGCTTGAGTTGGCTTTGATTCATAGTTCGTATAATAATAATTCGCATTTAGAAAATAATGAGCGGTTAGAATTTTTAGGAGATGCTGTTTTAGAATTAACGGTAAGTGAGTTTTTGTTTAATAATTATAAAGATATGAGCGAAGGAAATTTAAGTAGAGTCAGAGCAAAAATTGTTTGCGAAGAAGGTTTGGCTGTGATTGCAAAAAAGATTTCGCTGGGGGAATTTTTAAAATTGGGTCACGGCGAAAAAATAAATAACGGGCAATATAAAAATTCGATTTTGTCGGATGCAATGGAAGCTGTTTTCGCTGCAATTTTTTTAGATAGCGATTTCGAAAATGCTAAGCAAATAATTTTAAATTTGATAGAGCAAAATTTGGATTTAAAAAATATAAATCCTGAAAATTTAATAGATCCAAAAAGTCATTTGCAAGAGCTTTTACAAGAAAATAGTATAGAGCCAATAAATTATAAAATAATTAATGAATCGGGTCCTGATCATAATAAAATTTATACGGCACAAGTTTGGCACGAAAATAAATGTTTGGGACAAGGCGTTGGCAAATCAAAAAAAGATGCTGAACAAGAAGCTGCCTTACAAGCGATAAATAAATTTTTTTCATGAAATAAAACTGCTGAGTTAAAAGCAG
>CAMKTI010000109.1 GCA_946415665.1 uncultured Clostridia bacterium | reverse complement strand
TGATTTTTAGTTTTGTTTTTTTATTAAGCAATGTTTTTCAAGTTGAAGCTTCAACGCATGTAAATATATATGAGGATACAGTATTGGAAAAGATTCTAGATCCAAAATATCCAGGCGGGCCCACAGTCGCGTGTAAATTTACTTACATTACGGCAGATAATGGTGAACGAGAAGTTATTTGGGCAATTAAGGATATAGAAGCTTGGACAAAGGGAGAGTCAATTTTCTTTTACTATCGCTATTCCCGTAGTAAAACTAGTTATGAAATAAGTAAGGATGGTTCATCTGCAAAAATTTTTATAACTATAGCCAAATACGAAAAAAGCGATGAGTGGTGGCTTCCTGACGTGCACTATGGAGACTATAATTTAACATTTGAATTGAATTTAGACTAGTTTTTTTACGTCGGTTTTTATTTTTAGTAAAAAAAGCGTACCGTTTTTTTGGCGATACGCTTTTATTTTTTACGATTTCTATTTATGATTTTATTATCAAATAAATTTAAAAACATAGCTTAAAAACCCCGTTGATTCAAAAAATAAAATCAACATAACAATCGGTGCCACAAATTTTATTACAAAAGCATAAACTTTCTTTTGCCTAAACTTATTATTATATTCTTCCATTTCTTTTATTACAAAATCCGGTTTAATTACCCATCCAATAAAAATACAAGTCAAAAACGAAATCATTGGCATCAAAAAACTATTACTTACATAATCAACCAAATCTAATAATTGCGCTGTGTTTCCATTGGGCAATTTTAATTCAAAATAAAATAAATTATATCCAAGACAAACGATTACTAAACCAAACGTTATAAAAATACCTGAGATAACGCTTGCTTTTTTTCGTGACCATTTAAACATTCGCATAAAGTTCGCAATAATAGTTTCCGTAATCGAAATACAAGACGTTAAAGCTGCAAACGCAACCATTAAAAAAAATAAGACAGCAATTATTTGTCCTGCAAATCCCATCGTATTAAAAATTTTTGGCAACGATATAAACATTAAACTTGGTCCCTGTGACATTGCATCTTTGCCTAAAAAAACATAAACTGCCGGAATAATAATTGCACCTGAAATTAATGCTGCTCCTGTATCAAATAATTCTATTTGCCGAATTGATTTGCTTAAATTAATATCTTTTTTTACATACGCTCCATAGGTTATCATGATTCCCATCGAAACACTTAAAGAAAAAAATAATTGGCTCATCGCATCTAAAGTTATTTCTAACAAGCGTTTCAAACTTAAATTACTAAAATCAGGCAATAAATAAATTTTTAAGCCATCCCATGCCGTTCGCGTAATATTATTTTTATCCGTAAATTTTAACCCGAGCGAATAAAATAAAATTCCCAAAATTATCATTAATAATCCGGGCATAATTATTTTTGAAAATCTTTCGACTCCGCTTTCGACGTCAAAAAAAGTTATGCAAGCCGTAATCATAAAAAAAACTAGCGTCCAAAAAATTGATTGATAAGGCGAGCTTAAAAAATTTGTAAAAAAATTACTACTTATAGTCTGATTTCCATTTCCAGTTAAAAAATCATAGCTATATTTTAAAAACCAGCCTCCCACAATTGGGTAATAAGTTATGATTAAAATCGGTATCAAAATAGTTAATTTGCCCAAAAAATTCCATTTTTTATTTAAAAAGCCAAACACTTCAACAGCATGTTTTTTGGTTTTACGACCTAAAGCTAAATCACTTGCAAGTAAAACAAATCCAAAAATAAAGACCAATAACAAATAAATCAATAAAAATAAACCGCCACCATCTTTTGCAGCTAAATAAGGAAATCGCCAAATATTTCCGACTCCAACAGCGCTACCTGCTGCCGCTAAAATAAAGCCTAAATTACTTTTAAAACCACTTTCCCCTTTATATTTTTCTTGTTCCATAAAAATATCATCTCCATGGTTTATCTCTAATTTTTAATAAACAAGCTATAAATTAAATTTAATAATCCAGTCGATTCGATAAATAAAATTAGCATTATAATCGGCGCAACATATTTAATCGTAAACGCATAAATATTTTTGCTTTTAAACTTATGATTATTAAATTCCATTTCTTCTATTACAAAATTTGGTTTTACAATCCAGCCAACAAAAACACAGGTTAAAAATGCTACTAACGGCATTAAAAAATTTCCACACAAATAATCTACAATATCGAGCAATTGTCCAACCTGACCGTTTGGTAATTTAAAATCAAAATAAAATAAATTAAACCCGAGGCAAACAAAAATTGACAAAAACGCAATTATTAAACTATTTAACACACAAGACCTTTTTCTTGATACTTTAAATAACTCTATGCTACTTGCGACAATTGCTTCCAAAAGAGAAATGCTTGAAGTTAAAGCGGCAAATGCAACCATAATAAAAAATATTGCTCCGACAATTTGTCCCGCTAATCCCATAGTATTAAAAATTTTTGGCAAAGAAATAAATAACAAACCAGGTCCTTGTGACATTGCATCTTTTCCCAAAAAAACATAAACTGCTGGAACAATTATAGACCCAACCAAGAAAGATATAATTACATCAAATAAATCTATTTGTTGCACTGCACTTTCCATATTTGTATCTTTTTTTGCGTAAGCACCATAAGTCAACATTATCCCCATTGATAGTCCTAAAGAATAAAATACTTGACAAACTGCATCCAAAGCAATTTCTAAAAATTTATTCAATGTCATTCCATTAAGATTGGGCAATAAATAAATTTTTAAGCCTTGAGTTGCCGTACGCGTTTCACCGTTTATATCCGTATATTTTAAACCAAGAGAATAAATCGCAATGCCAATAATTATTAAGACCAAGCCAGGCATTATAATCTTCGAAAACTTTTCGATTCCTTTTTCGACACCAAAATAAACTATTATTGATGTCAAAAATAAATAAGCCAACATCCAAAAAATTAATTCTCCGGGTAAATTTAAAAAATTACTAAAAAAATTATTCGTTGCTGTAGCTTTTCCTTGTCCAGACAAAAAAGAAAAACAATATTTTAACACCCATCCTCCAATAATTGGGTAATAAGTCATAATAAGAAACGGGACAATAAAAGTCAGTTTGCCTAAAAAATTCCATCTTGGTTTTATTGAGCCAAACAATTCTAAAGAATGCTTTTGAGTTCGTCGACCCAAAGCTAATTCCGTTACTAAAAATGAAAATCCAAATGTTAAACTTACCAACAAATAAATTAATAAAAATAATCCTCCGCCATCTCTCGCGGCTAAATATGGAAATCGCCAAATATTTCCCAATCCAACTGCACTACCTGCTGTCGCTAATATAAAACCAAGTCGGTTACTAAAACCGGCTTTTTTATTTTTTTTTTCCATAAAAAATATTTCCCCCTTAATTTTTAAAAATAAGTTTATATCTTTCGATTTTATTTGTCAAATTATTTTAATTTTGCTTGAAGAAATATTTTATAAAAAAAAATTTAATTGGTTGTTTAAACTCGGTTTTTTTATTTTGCTCCTGCATATAAAAATATCACTCCTTATTTTTTAATTGGATTGAATCTATATTTTTCGATTTTATTTGTCAAATTATTTTAATTTCGTATGAAGAAATATTTTGTAAAAAAAATTTCGTTTTGATAAAATTTGATTCAGTTTACTCAGTAAAAAAAATTTTTATTGGCCAAAACAGATATATATTTATATTTTTAAGTTACAAATTATTTTGGAGTGATAATTTTATGTACGAGTTTTCAAAACACATTGGTAAACAAATCCGTTTGTACCGAAAAATAAAAGGAATAACGCTTGATAAATTCGCGCGAATGATAAATAAAAGTCGCGCAACATTATGTAAATATGAAAACGGAAAAATAATTTTAGATGTAGAAACTTTATATGAAATTAGTAGCGCTCTTAATATTGATTGCGCACAGTTAATTGATTTTAAACCGCAAAAAAAAATTCTGGATAGTAATTTAGGTGAAATTAAAATGTCAGGTAAAAGCCATTTTTATTACGCAAAAAAATTATATTTTTATTTTTATGATGGTCGGGTAAAAAAAATAAAAACTGGGATTATAAATGTTGCCAGAGAAAAAAATAAAAATAATAATTATCAAGCCTCTTTTTTTATTGATTTAGCAAATAATAATAAAGTTTGTTATACAGGAAATGTCATATATGGCGATATGCTAATAAGATTTTCTTTTGTAAATCAATACAATTTTCTGGAAGAGGATTTGCTTTATATTTTTAATCCACTGGAATATAGAAATTTTACTTATGGGTTATTGAGTGGAATTTCGAGCGCGGATTTAATGCCGTGTGCATATAAATGTTTGGTTAGCTTGGAAAAATTTGATGATACAAATCAACTTAAAGAAAAATTATTATTTGCTAAACATGACATGAACACTTGGAAAAAATTAAATATGATGCTTATTATCAATGGTATGTAAAAAAAATTTTTGGAGCAGAAAAATGATTTATATGACTCAGGCTTTAAAAAACGCGAAAAAAGCTTTTAAAATAAACGAAATTCCTGTGGGATGCGTTGTAGTTCGCGAGAATAAAATTATTTCCCAAGGTTATAATCAAAGAAATAAAAAAAATAATGTTTTATATCACGCCGAAATGATTGCGATTAATAAAGCTTGCAAAAAAATAAATGATTGGCGATTGGAAAATTGTATTTTATATTCGACGCTTGAACCGTGTGCAATGTGTGCCGGAGCAATTTTACAGGCGCGTATAAAAAAAATAATTTTTGGTTGTTATAATCATAAGTTTGGGTGTGCTGGTTCGGTTATAAATTTGTTTGAACAAGAAAAATTTAACCACAAAGTAGAGATAATTTCGGGTTTAATGCAAAATGAATGCGAATGTCTTTTAAAAAATTTTTTTATGATGTTAAGAAAGACAAAAAAAATTGAACAAAAGGAGATTTAATTATGAAAATAATATTGGCTGGATGCGAAGGAAGAATGGGAAAAGTTGTAGTTGAGTTGGCAAAACAAAAAAAACATGAGATTGTTTGTGGAATTTCAAGACATGAAAAAAAAAATCATGATTTTGTAATTTTGGATGACATAAATAAATTTGATGGACAAGCCGATGTTTTAATAGATTTTTCTGTTGCTAACGCGACAAGCAATTTTGTTTGTTATTGTGTCGAAAAAAAAATTCCTGCCGTAATTTGTACAACAGGATTAAATAATAAGACTGAAAATTTAATTTTTGAGGCTGCGAAAAAAATTCCGATTTTTAAATCAGCGAATATGTCACTTGGAATAAATATAATCGCTTTGATTTTAAAAAATTTCTCACAGATGCTTTTTGATTTTGGTTTTGATATAGAAATTCTTGAGAAACATCATAATAAAAAATTGGATGCGCCAAGTGGAACGGCGCTTTTGTTGGCAGAAATAATTAAAAAATCTGTAAGGCAAAATTTAAATTTGGATTATGAGCGAAATCATTTGAGAAATAAAAATGATTTAGGAATAGTTTCGATACGTGGCGGAAATATCGCCGGCGAACACGAAATAATTTTTGCAGGGCAAAACGAGACCATTGAAATAAAACATGTTGCTCAATCAAGAGAAATTTTTGCTTTAGGCGCAATAAAAGCCGGCGAATTTATTTTAAATAAAAACTCCGGCTCATACTCGATGCAAGATATATTAAAAGAAAATCTTGCTTAAAATTAAAATTTTGGCTTTTAAAATAAAAACATTTGATTTAGGTAGCGTTCACATAAAAAGCAAATCAAAAATAAAAACGATAGAAACGGTAGAGATAAAAATAGAACCAAGTTTACCGTGGCGAATAAAAACTTTTCTAAAACGTTTCA
>CAMKTI010000108.1 GCA_946415665.1 uncultured Clostridia bacterium | reverse complement strand
AAAATATCCCCCATAGAAAAACTTGGTTCCATGATCGCAAGCATTATTATAGCTAAAATTAATCCGATCGCAATCGTCAATATTGGCTCGATTAACTTTTCCAGCTTTTTTATATTACTCATAAATTCACTTTCAAAATATTTTTCGCAATGCGCCGCAACATTTGATAAATTTCCACTGTTTTCTCCGACGCTTATCATTTCAACCAAAATCTCATCAAAAATTTTTGTTTCGCCAATCGCTTGGCTTATTTTTTCTCCGCTTTTTATTTTTTTTATCACCACCTCAAAATTATTATCTAAAAATTTATTATCAATAACTTCTTTTGCATTTAAGATCGCAAAAACAATATTTACGCCCGAACTCAACATAATATTTAAGATCTGCGCAAACATAAAATTTAAATACGGCCGATAAATTTTTCTTATAAACGACAAAAATAAAAATTTCCCGTAAAACAATTTTCCCCGATCGCTCTTAAAAAAAATTTTTAAAGCCAAAAAAAATATTATTAAAATCGCTATCAAAAACAAATAATAATTACAAACAAAATTACTTATGCCAACAACAAATTTTGTCATAACAGGCAAATCATTTTCACCAAACATTTGACTATAACTCGGAATAACAAAAACCAAAGCAAAAATTAAAACCGCGAGCATCATAACGCAAACTATAACAGGATAAATTAAAACGCGCGAAAAATTTTCTGCTAAATCCGCTTCACGTTCATAATAATTCGCAAGTTTATAAATCACTTGATTTAAATTTCCGCTAGATTCTCCTGCCTTTATCATATTTATTATAAATCCAGAAAAATATTTTTTATATTTTAATAAGCAACTCGAAAACGATTGTCCGGCCAAAATATTTTTATCTATATCGCCCAAAATTTTATTCATCAGCTTTTCTTTTTTATTCTTCAAACTATTTATATACAAAATATTTATTGCTTTGCTTATTCCGATTCCTGCTTCCAGCATAAAAAAAATTTTTTTAAATAAAATCGCCAGCTTTCTTTTACTTATCTTTCCGATTTTTATCACCTTCATTTTTTTCACACTTTTTTTTTCGCAACATAACCTATTATAAAAAAATTTTTTTTGTGAGGGATTTTATTCATGCAAGAAAATTCAGGAAGTTTACAAATTCAAGTCACTGATACATCAATTGGAATGCCAATTCCAAATGCAAAAGTAATAATAAAAGATGAATCAAATAATACAATCGAAGAATTAATTACAGATAATTCAGGACAAACGCCAATTATAAATTTGCCTGCACCAAATATAAATTTTTCGCTCGAAGAAAATAATAATTCTACGCGACCTTATTCTATTTATAATCTCCAAGCTTCTTCACCGGATTATAATTTAAAAAATATAATCGGCGTGCAAATTTTGCCACGTGATCTCGCAATTCAAGAAATAAATCTTGAGCGAAAAGATAAACCAAATCAAGAAAATAATATTATTATCCAACCAAATACTTTATGGGGGAGCTACGATCCAAAAATTCCTGAAGATCCGACAAAACCATTAAATTTTCCATCAGGCGAAGTTGTTTTAAATAAAATAGTTATTCCGGAATATATCGTTGTTCATGACGGTATTCCAAGCGATCGATCAGCAAAAAATTATTATATTTTATTTAAAGACTATATAAAAAACGTTGCGTGTAGCGAAATTTATTCGACTTGGCCAGACGCAACTCTTCGCGCAAATATTTTGGCTATAATCTCGTTCGTTTTAAATCGCGTTTACACAGAATGGTATCGAAATAAAGGTTATGATTTTACAATTACATCTTCGACCGCGTATGACCACGCATTTTTTTACGGCAGAAATATTTATAAATCAATTTCTATTATCGTAGACGAAATGTTTAACACATATATAACTAAATTTGGCATAAGACAACCGCTTCTCGCACAATATTGTGACGGAAAAAAAGTTTCGTGCCCGAATTGGCTATCACAATGGGGATCAAAATATCTTGGCGATCAGGGATATAGCGCCATAAATATTTTACGAAGATATTACGGTCAAGATATTTATCTTGATCAGGCGCAAAAAATTTCTGGCATTCCAATTTCTTTTCCGGGAACAATTTTGCAAGTTGGATCACGAGGGCAAAATGTCCGTACAATTCAATCTCAACTTTCTGCAATAAATAAAAATTATCCCGCCATTCCAAAATTAAAAGTCGATGGAATTTTTGGCAATCAAACTCGTCAAGCCGTCCAAACTTTTCAAAACGTATTTTATTTACCGGCGACAGGTTTAGTTGATTTTAAAACTTGGTATAAAATCTCAAATGTTTATGTAGCCGTACAAAAATTAGCTGAGTTAGTTTAAAAAAAAACGACTGGATTTTTATTTTCCAATCGTTTTTTATTTTACATTTTGGTTGGTTTTTTATTTGCCTAAATTTTCTTCAAGACTACTGGATTGATCTGGTATAAGATCTTGTGAGCTTCCCAGATTTTTATTTTTATCGGCGGATATATCACCACCTCCAAAATCAAAACAACAGCCAAATATTTTTTTGAATAACCACGGTGCCCAAAAAATACCACCAAGAGTAATTATTACAAGCCAAAGAGGTGTTTTGTTTTTGTCATTTTTGTGATACTTGCCAAAACGTTGCCGATCTTTATTTCTTAAGGCTAGTAAATCTGTAACACGACCTGAATTAACTGCATTACTAAATTTTTGTTCAATTTTATCTACTAGAAGCTGATTTTGATTCGTAACACAATTTTGCTTAGCTTTATTATCAATCTCCAATTTAATACCAAATCTTTGCTTAATTCTATTTACTAGAAATTGACTTTGCACATTTTTAATCACATCCTTCATGTAATCAGTAATATGATCTTCATTAAACCCTAAAATTTCGCCTTCGTTATTGGTTAACATTATACGTCCTACATGTTTACAAGTGTTATAAGCATCTAATAACGCATTTACACAATCTACATCGAATTTTATTTTGTTATATGCCCTAGATTTACCAATACAATAACAAAAATCATTAAAATCTTTTGGGGAAGTAAATTTATATCGTTTAACACAAAAAATAAAATCTTCTTTCGAAATCTCGTCTGGAGCACCTGTCCGACGTTCCTCTTGATAATTGGTGCATCTGTAAAATTCCAACAGCCATCTAAAATAATATTGATTATCGATATTATCTGGAATCAAAGTTTTAAATTTTTGTTTACTAATGTCATAATCCCCAATTTTAAACTTAGAGCAGGCCATTATCTTCAACTCTTCCAGTGTTAACTTAGAATTGTAGTTATTGTTAGCTTGATTTTCCAATATAATTTTATTGTTGTCATCTTTATCTTTTGGAAGAACTCCTTTTTCGATAAAAATTTGTCGAACAAACTTGTCCATTTCTTCATAAATTTTGACATCATGCCGTCTTTCGTGAAGACACATAAAATCACAATCAAATTTTTGCTTTATACAATGATCAACAGAATTGTAACCATTAAAATCGTAAAGAGGTCGACACTGTTCAGGTAAGAGAAATTTCGTAGATTCAAACAACTTAATAATATCTTCTTTTTTGTGTGGAATAAGAAAATAACTTTCGAAACGTAATCTATAAAGAATAACTACTAAATCGCAATCATCGCCTTTGACCAAATTATTTTTTCCAAAAGTATCGTTTAAAACCTTTTCCAAATCATAATTTTCATCAAAATTAAATTTTTGTTTTATAAAACTAATTAAGCTTGGTGTAAATATATATTTACTAAATTTAGTTTTTGCCATCTTACTTTTACAACCATTCAGACAAACTGTGCTAATAAAATCCTTCTGATTTTCCACGTCTTTTATCATACTATTAAAAATATCTTGAGATATTGAATGATCTTTGCAACAACTGATCAGCATGCACCAATTATAGAAATCAAGTTTTGTTGGACAAAATTTTTTATACAGTTCAGCTATTCTTTTTTCATCTACCTCGATAGAAATATTTACACATTTTTCTTTACACCTACGCAACAACCATATATGGTAGTTACCAACCAAAATATCACACGGAGCATAGCTAAAAGTATCTTCTATGAGCTTAGCTATGCACTCATGATTATCTTTGTCATTCTCAAGACGTTCGAACAAGATGTCATATATACAATAAAACTCATCTAGAGTCAAATTCTTATAAGTATCTTGATTTGAAAAATCAAATTGCATTACTTCCAAAAAATCTTTTACACTGTAAGTTTTGACGGGTTTAAAACGTATAAAATAATAAATCAGATTAATATAATTTCCGATATTGTCAGCATTATTATTTTGCTTCTTGTGTTCTTTTATAAAATCAAATACCGGATTTAGACTATCAAATTTAAAGCTATCCAACTCAGAAATATCTATTCCGTAATATAATTTTAAGTCTCCTACTTTACCGTTACCGCTAAGTAAAATACTAAGCTCAAAAACAGTCTCAACCGACAAATTTTTATTTTGCGATAAAATATTTTTTTTAATTTCAGTAACTAAAGCTTTTTTTTGATCCTCATTTAATTCTTCGTTTTTAGCTTTATTTTTTTCTCGACAGAATTTTAATAAAGCGTCATTATCTTTTATTTCATTAAACGCAGATACGTCAGCTCCGCTAACCGGTAACGGTGCACCAAAATTTAACAATTCTTCTTTTTGCTCATTTTCTTGCATAACAACCCCTCCATAATTTTTTTACCATAATTCTTATTTTACCATAACAAATTTATAAAAGCAAATTTTTTTCTGTAAAACAATTTTTTTCAAACTTTTTTATGTAAGCGATTGAAATATACATGTAAAAAAAATATCGTTATCAAAATAAAAATTAGCCGAGCTCAAAAAAACGACTGGATTTTTATTTTCCAATCGTTTTTTATTTTTGTATTAAAAAAGGATTTGATAATTTTTGTTAATGTGATATCATAAAATCGTAGTGATTTAAAAAGATTGGAAGTAAAGTTTGCTTTTTATTGCAAATATAATTTTTTGAGGTGATATTTTTTTGGATTATTTGTTGCCGACATCGGATTATGTTTTTAAAAGAATATTTGGTGATCCAAATAATCTTTATGATATTTTGGCAGATTTTTTAAAAGCCGTGATCCCGGATTTGCAAAATAATGAGTTGGAAAAAATTATTTTGCGGGACACGCACGTTTTGCCAAATATACAAGATGATAAATTTTGTATTTTGGATGTTATGGTTGAATTAAAAAGCGGAAAATTAATTGATATTGAAATTCAAGTTATCGATAGAAAAGATATGGAACAACGAACTTGTTTTTATTTGTCGCATTTGGTTAGCTCATAATTATCATCGGGCGAACGTTACAAAAATATTAAGCCGACTATCGCGATTATTATTACAAAATATGATTGGATAAAAGACAGCAAAAGTTACCATAATACGTATAAGTTTTTTGACAAAGAAAATAATTCGTCTTTTGGAGATACAATGACAATTCATACAATTGAGCTGACAAAATTAAAAAATGACGATGCAAAAAATGAGTTATATAATTGGATTAAATTTTTTAATGCGAAATCAAAGGAGGAGTTTAAAATGGCGAGTGATACGAGCGAAGCAATCGCAAAGGCTGTAAAAAAAGTTGAGGAATTGAGTCTCGATGAAAACGCAAGAAAAGAATATGAAATGCGGGAAAAAGCTTTAAAGGATTATAATAGCATGATTTTTGACGCAAAATCTGAAGGCATTAAAGAAGGTATTGAAAAAGGCATTAAAGAAGGTATTAAAGAAGGTGAAATGAAAGGCAAAATTGAGGCTGCTGTTGAGCTAATATTGGAAACCAAAATGTCTGTTGATGAAACCATGAAGATATTAAAAATTGGTTTTTCTTACAAAAAACGAGTTGAA